>JAYQWI020001297.1:0-3975 GCA_035871815.2 Candidatus Parabeggiatoa communis | reverse complement strand
TTTTTGAATCCCGTTTTGAGTCTATCTGCTGTTTCCAGTGACAGAAAGTGGCTATGTTTCGATGATTGAACCATCCTAACTCCCCAAGTTGAAGGGCATTTAACATGGACGTGAATCGTCCGTTCCAACGCTTGGTTATCCATCGTTCCACCCGCCCAAAGCAACTTGGACGAAGCGTAGAATGGGGGAGCGTTTCATCAGGATAACGCCGCTCTTCACCCGCGCAGCTTTTTGCGTCAGTTGCAAGGCTTAGTTAGAATTAAGTTTACTCTGACCCCAATTATTACATTGACCCTGTCTAGTGAACATCGTACCGCACGATTAGTGGTGGCATTCATTATGACAGATGGTTTGATGGGTTGGATTTGTCCGCATTAGAGACTGAAACTCAACAAGATTTGTTATTGCAGAATTTAGTGTCTTCCTTACATGAGAAAACAAATTAAATATTAATAATTCCAGCTCGTAGGTTGGACTGACGAAGAGATGCCAACCTACGTGTTGATTCAGACAAATGGTGGGCAAGCGGGCGGATAGAAACGTACCCAAATCAGAGAATCGTGCCGCCCGCTTACCCACCCTACCTGGCTATATCAATCATCATTTTGAGCTTCAATTTATCTCCAAACATTTTTTTGTTGGACTTCGCAAGCTCAGTCCAACCTACGTGCTTGGACGAAACGCAGTAGGGCAGAGGATAACGTCTTCAGCGGGCGCGGCTTTTTGCTACAAAAGCTTTGTTAGGGATTTCTTTTTATAAATCCATTGATTCTACATAAAGCCAGTTATCAAAAAAAGTATCACTATTACAAAGACAATCAATAGGTCTTCGTTCACCAAAATAATCAACTCTTATACAACGATCAATTAATTCTTCTTTTTTCTCTATTGCAAGTTTATCCCACCAAGCAGGTGCAATAAATATATTTTCAAAAAATTCAAAAAAGAATAGAATAATGGAACTAGTCAATTTTTCTTTAGGAATTTTTTTCAAGCTTTCTATAAATTTCTCATTATATTGCTTGCTATTATCATCATGAATCCAACAAAATACTATAGCACCACCTTTATTTGTGGCAATAACTGAAGTTGTCATCAAGTCAGGACGTTGATCACGATTTCTTAAATCGAATAATTTATTACCAGAAAAATCACATGTAGGAAAAAAAACAGAACTACACATAACGTTAGGAGTTTTACTAAAATAAATAATATGTGATTTTACTTTAGTAAAGTCTTTTGTGAGCAATATTTCATCAAGAATTTTTTGATGATGATCAATGTCTGTATTCCCAGTATCTATTCCAAGCTGATTGGAACTAGCTATATTTTGAATAAAAATTTGAGTGTCAATATCATGTCCACTATCAGCTTTTTTTAATAAATCTGGTATATTTAATGAACTTTTTTTTGCAAAATTCTCTCTTGAAAGTGCTCTATATGCAAGCAAAAAGCATTGTTCTTTGGAACCAGCAAATGGCTTGTCTTCTAAGGGGGCAAAAATTGCTTTATCATGATACCCACAGAATCCGGTAAAAGTAGACGCTTTGTTGATACCAACAAGTTCAGGATGTAGTTTTCCGTTAAATTTGTCAAAATTTTGTAATGTTGGATTGAGAGCATATACATGGTTGTTATTAGCAATTTTAGAAAGATTTTGACTTTTTGAAACAGTATGAGCTTTTATAATTTTTCCATTACATTCAGCTTTTAGTTCTTTTGGGACGGAGCAATATTTTGAACTAAATGCCTCTTTCAATCCTTTAATAGCTTCCCAAGGCTTTGCTCTTTCTTGCTCATGTCTATTGAGATGACATTTTTTATATTTTTTTCCTGAACCACACCAGCAAGGGTCGTTACGCCCAATTTTTCTTCCCATTTTTTAAAAACCTCCGTTTTCCAACGCCTCAAGTTAAGCGGCACTTTCCATGGAGGTAAAATGTCCGCTTCAACGATTTGTTATCCTGAGCAACAACCGCTCGTAATAATTGGGATCATATAATTGGGGTCAGAGTAACATTAATTATTTAATTAAAAATGAGTGATTAACCTATCTAACACCGTTCTTGATCCGCAGCTAGGTTAGCTCCAAGATTAATCAAGAATTAATTTTATTCTGACCCCAATTATTTGACCTCAATTATTTGTGACCCCAATTATTCATTTACGCATTTTCGGACAGACTTTAATTTCATATCGCCAATCCGGAGCTGCTAAAAACTGTTGTACATATGATCTATCAGTACCCCGCAATGAGTATATATCAAGGTCTTTCCATGTAGGGTCATCGAGCCAAGGAGGCTTTTTAATGAATTTCCCTTTATTCTTGTTGTACTTTACTCCCCTTATTTCAAAAAGTTCGCCTTTAATGCCTTTACTTTTTTGTTGGGATATATCTTTGTTTGCGGTTTCCCAAGTTATAGCGCGAACAGCCAGATAATATTCTCTTTCATCGAATTTGCCGTCATGCGTAATTTTTGGGGGGTAACTTGGTTTAAGTTTTCTCTTATAAAGACCGCAGACAACTAACTTGAACTCCAAGATATTTGGGCTTTCACTTTGGTAAGCTTTGCAATGAATAACGTCAACCCAGTGCCCAGACGATTTCTTCAAATGCTTTTTTGCAAATAGAACAGCTCGCGCCTCATCAGTCGAAGCATAATCCAAATATTGTTTATATTTTTCTTTAGATAAAATCATTCAATAAAAATAGGGTCATAAAAATGGGATCAGAGTAACATTAATGCCTAAGTTGAGCGGCATTTTCCATGGACGTAAGTAAATTATCTGAAAAGGTAATGACTCAAAATTAAATGATTTAGAGTTCATAATACACGATAAATGAGCTATATCAATCATCATTTTGAGCTTCAATTTATATCCAAACATTTTTTGGACTGAGCTTGCGAAGTCCAACCTACGTGCTTTTTGTTGTGTAAATTTGGGCCAGATTTAATTCGAGCCTGCCCCCTTTTTCCCATTAAGAATTAATTTTACTCTGACCCCAATTATCGTTAAAAATAAGTTTTCACAGCAAACTCAAATTGATTAATAAAAATATCTTTAAATGCTGTTATATTATTTTGTTCATAAAATAACAATATTTAATGGATAAAATAGTTCATAAGTTAGGATTGAAAATTTAATAAGTTCCCTATTTTTTGCCAAACCTTTTCGTTTTAAAAACTAAAAGGTTTTAATTTTTCACGCAAACGTTTTTGCGTGCAAAAACTTTTGCTTGAAAAGGACTTTATTTAATTTTCATTCCTAAAATGATTTAACAAATAATAGGTTTTTGTATATCACATAAATCACCTATTTTTGTAGAATAAAACAGGTGATATAAAGTATTGATATTTATCAATATCTCACTTTTCCAAAATAGCAAAATGCCAACTTTCCCCAATAATATAAGCACCTTTTATCAATTTTCAATTATTTAATTCAACCGCACTGATAAGTTCGGCTAAAAGTTGTGGCCTTGGATTTCCATATTCGTAACGTCGTTTAAACTCTTGAATAAAATGAAGGTTTTTTGCTCTCTAGCAATCTTTCGCAAACAGCAAAATCTACTGTACCACTTAATTTAAACTGATTATACCCATTTTGAATTGAATGTTATAAATAGACTAAAATTTTTATTTCTGATAATGAGTTGTTATATATCGACAACGTCTTAACTTTTTTAATTAAAGCAGCACACATTTGACACGGATCACAGAACAAGTCTATCCCATATCACTGATAACAGCTTATGAGTGTGAAGTGTGCCATTCAGATTGTGTTGTTTTAAGTATTTGATTTTAATAATTTTATTCGCGTAAGCCTTTTTAATCGAGACGTGAACGTGGCCAAAAAGCACCACAGTTCCCTTTAGTCAAAAAAAGGAACGCATATTATGACAAATTAAAATTAAAAGGAGAAGAGGGATAGACCGATAGGCTAAATATAAGCGATTAAAAGAACAGTTAGTGT
>JAYQWI020001296.1:0-4648 GCA_035871815.2 Candidatus Parabeggiatoa communis | reverse complement strand
TTATTAGACCCAAGGGAGCTATCCAACTAATTGGATTAGGCACATACAAATAAAGATTATCACCACCCGCCAACCTAATAGGATCTTGATGAATAAACCGCCCCACATCAGGATCATAATACCGAAACCGATTATAATGCAACCCCGTCTCTGCATCAAAATACTGCCCTTGAAAACGCAGATTATTTTCTACCCGCTCAACTTCCTGGCGTACCACATTACCATAAGCCTTGTAACGCACATTCCAGACGATTTCACCTTTAACATCAGTCATTTCCTGTGGGGTGCTAAGATGATCTAAATGGTAATAATAAACCTCTTGCTCTTGAATCAGGGCCAGGGGCCTAAAAGAGTACGGTTCATATAAATTAATACTGATATTGTTGAATCACTCAATTCCAAATAAGTCCATACTCATATCAACAAGCTTTTCTTTTAAATCAAAAATGTCATCTTGTTCAGATTCTGAATAAAAGCTTAAACATCTTTCAAAATCTGCTGAAATATTAAACAATGCGCCTGCTACGATTTTAGGAATATAATTTTTATTTGCATACAATTTTGTTAAAAATAATATGGCTTCTTCTAAACGAGTAACTGCATTTTTATCTAACCCGTTTTTGAGGTTCAATTGAACAAGCATGCCAGTTTCATCCAACAACTCATGGCGTATAATTTCAATGGCTTGTGTTTCTATCATGTTGCTCTAAACCTTATAACAATTTGCATTCAAAGAAATACTGACTCTAAAAACAGATTTTTTAGACGGCAGCTGTAGAATGAGTTCTGCATAGAAAGTGAATTAGTCTCTTCTGCGTTCCAAGAAGAGGAGCATTCCATTTTAGTTGGTATCAAACAACCGTTTGGGCACGTTCAGAAAAAACAATATTTTTCAGCATGTCACTTCAAACGGCTTTATAGAATATATTTGTTACAATATTGCCTATCACGTATCAAAATGCCAGAATATACTAGTACACCACCACACTTGTTTTGACGGGTTGCAGATATTCCTGATTTTCAAAACCAGGAAGAGCTTCGCCAGACAAAACAAGTGCCGTATAGTGCTGGTTAGCACCTGAACGAAAATCCCGAAATCATACGGGTTCAGGTTCGCAACGAGCGATTCATCACCACTGTTTCATGAAGGCTAAAGTCCTCACAACGATCTTCTTCGTTCGGAGACTGGCATATAATCATATATCTATTGTTGGGTAGAGCCTCTTAAGCTTTATCCGTGCGTCTTCAGCGGGAAATCGCCAATTCATTTGTTTTTTATGGTTATTGCGCTTATCCACCCATGCTGCAATTTCTTTTTCCATAGTTTCCCGATCCGGTATGCGACGATCCAGACACTGACGGCTTAAAATGCTGAATTCAAGAACCAAAATATTTAGCCAGCTGCCGTGTTTCGGTGTATAGTGAATTTCAAGTTTTTCCAAGATACGCCGCGGTTCAAATGCTTTATACAGCGATGCACCCACATGAGTGTTAAGATTATCCATAACTAATGTAATTCGTTCGGCTTGGGAATAACGTTCATCAACCAAGTCACGGATTTTATGCGCCCAGTCCACTGCCGTGCTCTGTCACAACCACACAGCGGTAGCCTGCCAACGACTCAAAAAACATAAACAGGTTACTAACTCCGTTGCGCTCATATTCCGTATCGTATTTCCTCTCTTTTCCCGGTTCCGCCGGGATGGGGGAACGCACCTCTTTTGTCTGCTGTTTGCTGCTTTCATCCATACAGACAACTGGATATGCCGGGTCATAAGCTCTTTTATAAACTTCAAGCGTGTCCTCCATGGCGCAAACAAAATCCGCATTGGCTTCAGGCGGTATGCACCATTCTGACTGAAGCCAAGGTTTTATTTCGTTTTTTTTAAAGTCCGCCGCACTGTCTCATCCGAAACAGCATCCGCATATTCCAATTCAACCATTTTGTCCGGAAGCAACTGCAATCTCCAAGGCGCTCGCTCGTTCGGCGGTTCGCTGCACGACAGAGCGATTAAATACGCCTCCTGTTCTCCGTCCAGAGAGCGTCTTCGTTTTATCTGTTTTGTACGGTTTAGCGCAGCATCGAGTCCCTGTTCCAACAGACGTTGCCGTGTCCGTTCAACCGTGCGGATGCCTACATCAAAAGCCTCGCTTATCTTTGCATCACTCCATCCTTCTCCTTGGCAGCGATGATCCGCCTTAAGTAAAATCTGCGCATGCCGGCGTTTATACGCAACCGCTTTCCCCGTATTGACCAGTTGTTGTAGTTCCGTGCGCTCCACTGCCGTCAGACGGACAATATATTTCTTGACCATTGGTATTTCCCCCATAAATTTGGTACAGGGGAAGATTTTACATATTTTACCCGTCAAAACAAGTGTGGCAGAGTACTAGCCTACATTTGTAAATAAATCATTGTTTTTCTACATCTGCATTGTAGGGACTACTCGTTAATTGGATCAAAGTGTAATGTTATAACACAAGTCTTAACACGTTTTAGTTTTTGAAACTATGACTCTTATATCAACTACTTCAACTGCTTCAGGCGGAACTATGCCTACTACAAGAACTTCCTTTGAACTACGTGCATAATAATATGGTCTTCCTTTGAAAGAAGCCGCATTGAGTTTTTCATCCGTAGATAAATCAATTATTTGTAAATCCCCTTTTATATCATGGCTAACATTATCAGTATCAAATTTTACCGTTATTTGGCCTGGATTAGCCCAATCGGCAGCAACTTCTGGATCAATCGTTGTAGAAATAAACTGTGAACCCTTAAAAGTCTTTCTTGAGGCATTCATAACATGATCTTGTGGTGTCATACCACGTCCAGGTTTTTTTGCTGAAAGTCCACTTGCAGGGTCTTCTTTTGATGTTAGATTACGATAGACAATAATCAAGCCAAGAGGATCAATCCAGTTGATTGGATTAGGAAATAATAATTGTTTATTCCTCCTTTTAACCCAATCGGGTCCTGATGAATAAACCGCCCAGCATCAGGTTCGTAATACCGAAATCGATTATAATGCAACCCCGTCTCCGCATCAAAATACAGCCCCTGAAACCGCAAATTATTCTCTATCCGCTCAACTTCCTTGCGTACCTACGCCGACTCCCGAGAACTGACGAGAAATAAAAAACGATCAAATGTTTCGCTAATAATTTGACGCCTAAGCTGTTTATATTCTTTATTTGGTTCCAATCCATCAATGCAGGAATCCCAGATCGTTAGATACTTTTCTTTCCACAGCCTTACAGTGTCCCTTGTAGGTAGTGGTCCCAATGGCAAAAAAACATCTCTTGTTTTTATGCCGTCCACTAGGCAACATAGAATTTCCATATTGCATAGGACAATAGCATTTTCAGGTTCGTCAGGTTCTAGCTTTGAATCATTTGCGATTATCTCCTTAATTTGTCCTATAAGCTGTTGTCCTATTTCAGCGATATGATCAGCAGCATCATCGTTGTCAAAGTTACCGAAACTCCAAGTACCCATTGCCATTACCTCTTTGGAATATTAGGGAGTACCCAATAAATAACATACCAAAATACCAGAGTACCGATCCCAAGTGCAGGGCAAAGGACGCAACCTACGTTTGTTAAGGTAAAGGACTCTACGCTCGCTTTCATAGTTCGCCACCATGACGTTGTAAGAAGTGCAAGTCATCACTTGTATAGATGTTTTCATAGAGATCATCGATGACGGAATACCAGCGTTGCGAAAACGCTTCTGCTACCTCAATGGCAAGCCTTCCACTGCCGGGGTTTCGACTGATATCAAGGCAGATAAAGGTTTTCGGTGATGCGCCAAGTGCGTCGCGGAGTTTCTCAATATCTTCAGGCTCGTACTCATCTATCGCATTTTCTACTAGATCAATCCAGACTTGCCCTTCGCCATTGAGTACATAACCTTTCGCCTCATTTTTTTCATCAATGATGGCATCAACCCTTTTTAGAAAAGTGGTCAATTCTTGAGATTTCACTGTCTCGTTTGTGACTAAGTAGACAAAGTGAGACATAGATTATGTTTTGTGTAGGGGCAATCTCTCATCGTTATACACAAGTATTTAAGTATTTGATTTTAATTAATATTTTTAGGTGGAAAGTGTTTTTGTTGCCGGCCCCTTGACCCCTTAATTTTAATGAGATTTGTAGCCCACCTTAAGCTTAGATGGTGGGCAACAAAAACCCGTTACCGGCCCCCTACATTTTGACTTTAACAATGAGGGGGCAATCTAGGGTGTCTACTTTAAGCTTTTTTGATGTGTCTATTGTCATGCGGGTTTTATGTCGAATGCAACTGGTTTCGCAAAGCGATTGAAATCGCTTTAAACGCTAAAGACGCTAAAGACGCTAAAGACGCTCTGTGTCAAAAAAATCAACATCTTTGCGTCTCTTGCGTCTCTTGCGTTATTTTTTTCATCAATAAATCGATCATATCCAAAAATATTGGAGTTTAAGACGGAAAATTCTTTTTTTGCCCCAGTTTTTTCGTGCAAAAACTTTTGCGTGATAATTTAAATAACATTAACATCAAACCAGCATGAAAAATGTGTCTCTACTTATTAAACCGATACCGCAGCCTTAATATGCGAATGCGGTTGATAGTCAACCCATTCAAAATCTTCAAATTGGTAGTCAAAAA
>JAYQWI020001295.1:0-4016 GCA_035871815.2 Candidatus Parabeggiatoa communis | reverse complement strand
AAACTGATTTGAATAAGTGGGTTATTTTTCTTGGAATATAATGAAATCGCTACAATAGCACATAAACTACCGACAATAAATGTATATAAATTCAGTGATATAGTCAGTAAAATGCACCATCCACCAAGTAGTAATAATCCGGTGATATTACGTGCTTGACTATAAGATAATTTTGTAAATAACGTGGTATACTCGCCAAGGTTATAATTTGGAATTTTTACTTGCTTTTTTTAGAGTCCAGAATATAACATATTAAGAACTATTGATTTTATGTCGGAAATAAATCATGATAAAAATAGAATTTACCGAAGATGATAAACGGGCCTTAAGCTACGAAAGGTATCATAATCCACATCCCCGTGTCCAAATCAAAATGGAAACCTTATGGTTAAAAAGTTTAAACTATTCTCAAGAGAATATTTGTGAAATAACTAGTGCAGGATCGCTCCAATAGAAAGACCACCCAAAAGCTAAAGTCAGGTGGTGGTGACTAACATGCTGCCCGTTTTTGCAAAAACTTGCCGCTTCAAATGGATTTTTTGACTTCCAAAAAAGCGCAAAATTATAACTGTGAACAGTATATCAATAATATTGATATACGGAAATGATCTAAAAATACTATTGTGGGGAGGTAGTCACCACCACCTGACTTTCGCTTTCAGACAACGGCTGAAAGCTGTTGGCTGTTGGCTGGGTGGTTTGATCATTTTAGATCGAATGCACTAGACTAATAATGCTCCTAATGGACTGCATCCCTAGACTGAATTTTTTGGGGAGAGGGTAGAGTGGGAATGCACCCTTGTATCATATTCAAAAATAGGAACATCTGTACATAGCCGTTATTTAATCTATTTTGAATTATGACATATTGTGCTTCAAAATTCACATCAAGTTTTTCTTCAGTTTTGGAAATAATGAATTATGAATTTTACCCCTTCCACAACTCAAAATATTTTTGAACAGGTGTACGACATGAAAAGCCAGCATAATGCTGGCCCCTCTTTAAATCTTTATGAGCCATTTTTAATGATAGGGATGTCAAATCGGAATATCCACTTGTTCTAACCGGTATAACAATGCCTTATCCGTTATCCCCTGTTCCACCAAACGATTTTCCTGTCGCGCACAGGCGGCCTCTAATAAATTTCGTACCGAACGCCCATTGCCAAAGGTTGGGCTTTGCGCCATTTCCCAGCGTCGAAAAAGGGTCAACAAAGTATTTTCAACGCTTTCCCCTAATGTTAAGGAGCGTTCTTGTGCCATGCTTTTGAAAATCGATAACATTTCCGTGGCCGTATAATTTTCAAAAACAATCTGCCCAGCAAAACGCGATGGCAATCCTGGATTGCTATTGATAAAACGCTGCATGGGGGCAGGATAGCCGGCCGCAATGATGCATAAACGGTGACGCTGATTTTCCATTGTGGCGACCAATGTTTCTAACGCTTCAAAGCCAAAACTGTCGCGTTCATCTGTTACCAGTTGATAAGCCTCGTCAATGAATAAGACATTGTCCATGCTACGTTCTAACACTGTGCGGGTTTTTAGGGCGCTTTGCCCCATATAACCGGCGACTAAATCAGAACGGCCCACTTCTATTAATTCACCTTTTTTCAAAATGCATAAGGCCTTGAAAATGTTACCCATAAGACGAGCGACTGTGGTTTTGCCAGTACCCGGATTGCCCACAAATATATAATGGCCGGGGGCCAGTTGACTATCACCACCCCGCAATTTTTCCATTTTGATCGTGTTGACTAATCTCTGCACTGTGTCTTTAACCCGTTGCAAACCAATCAGATGATCTAAGCTTTTGAGTACGTCATCCAAATTGTCGGGTTGGCGTGGTTTGAGAGTCGGACGTAAACGTTCTGGGACATCCGCCTCCGTGAGGGTAAAACGCTTGCTGTTGTCAGGTTGACTTTGGACACGGATGGCGCGTTGTTCGTCCATTTCTTCATATAGGCTTAAGACATCCCCAGCATTGCCAAAAGTTTCTTCATCACGTTCCGCGTACCAATTGGTAAAAAAGTCCGGTAATTGGTCGTGCAGGGGTTTATCCAATTGGCGATTTTGTTGAGTCACATATTGCTCGAAAATGAATTGCAAGGTTTGTGGATCATAATCGGGGATAGTCACCCTATTTTTTTCACTGAAACGACGCGGTAATCCCGGATTGGTTTCTAAAAATTCTTCAATACGTTGTGGATATCCGGCAATGATCACAGCAAATTCGCCTTTATGCGTTTCCATAGCTTCCATAATGGTTTCTATGGCCTCTTTACCAAAATCATTATTGCCACCTTGAGTCAGACGATAGGCCTCATCAACAAATAACACGCCGCCCATCGCATCGGCAATTTTTTGTGCGGTTTGCAGGGCCGTTTGTCCAACATAACCGGCCACTAAATCTTCGCGGGAAGCTTTGACAACATGTCCAAGTTCTAATAAGCCGGCATCGCGATAAATTTCACCAATTAAACGGGCAGCCGTGGTTTTACCTGTACCCGGATTGCCTAAGAGTGCCAGATGTAAATCGCGTCCTTTTGCTGGGGAAGGGGAGTTAGGCAATAAGCGAGTGACAGTTGTGTGTACGCTAGTGTGTCTCGCATTGACAGAGCTTGCTGAATTGACAGCGGATTCTTCCTGATGACGCACGGACAAGCGTTTAATTTTATCAGCGACGACTTCTAAGCCTTTCATTTGGCGTAAGCGTTCTAATGCAGAACCGTGTTCAGTTTGCCCTGCCAATTCTGATAACGTTTTTTTATTCAAGGCCTGACAATTGCGTAAGCGGCGCGTGAGGAATTTGAGAGATTCACCTTGACTGCATAAATAACGAGTCATATGTGCGCTTGCCGTTGGAAAAATACGCCAATCAGTGGGCAAATCGTATTTGAGTCGCCAATAATTTAACAGATTGTTGACTTCATCCAAACGCGGCGCACCAATGGGAATCATACGATGCGTCGGCGTGTTGTCAGCGTTGAACATTTGGTTAAAGAGAAAAAACCATTGTCTTCGTAGTTCTTGTAATTCAAGCAAACGTTGTACTGAAATGCCGGAGAGCAAAAAAAGACAAATATTTTGATTGTCTTCAAATAACCTGCCCCAATTCTCTAATGCCACTGACATTTGCCGTTGCGCGGCTGTCTCAAAATGGGTGATAAAATCAATCCCATTAGTGAAAATAATAGCCGTTTTAGGTTGAGCCTCGTTCATCCAACGGTTAAAACTGACGACGGCCTCTAAATTATTGACTGCGGTGAGTTGTGGTGTGGTTTGGGGTTTTGGACGTGCTTTAAACTGACGACGTTGTCCCAAAGGGCCTACACAGATTTTGGTGGTACGGCGAGGTGTTTCTGATTGAGGTTCAGCATTAGGGCGCACTAAGGCACTGGATTGTGTATCGTAGGTATCAATTTTTTGTTCACCACTGTTATAAAAAACAATGCGTTGATAACCCAGTTCACGCAAGTGGCGATGAAGCATTCTGGAAAAATCAAGAAAACCCAAGCTTGGAGGACAAAATCGGTCGTCAATTTGCCCGTAGAGGAAAAAAACGGTGGTGAGTGTTGTTGAAATGGCTGAGTGTCATTGTTATTTTCATTATCCGTTATCATGTTGGCCGGGCAACGTGTGTTGCCCAAAGACGCGATGCTCGCGTCTCTAAAATATGATGCGATGTAGAGACGCGATGCTCGCGTCTCTATACTATATTATATGGCGCGAAACAGAGACGCGAAACAGAGACGCGAAACAGAGACGCGAAGCATCGCGTCTCTACAGATTACACACGCAAAGCCTTTTGCAACCGCTGCACTGATACCGGATAAGCTGTTTTCAATTCTGGTGCAAACAGAGAAACGCGCAATTCTTCTAGCATCCACCGAAATTCGGTTAATTTGGGATCAAGTTCTTCGCTTTCGGCGCGGCGTTGCCAATAGGTTTCCCATAATGGCGCGAGTTGGGTGGCCTTTTGGGCATCTTTTTGCGGTGAGTGATCCATTCGATCT
>JAYQWI020001294.1:0-4829 GCA_035871815.2 Candidatus Parabeggiatoa communis | reverse complement strand
TTGATAATCGACTAAAGCCAAGGTCAAACTTTTTTCCACGTTCATTCGCTGTACATTGTGGAAAACCATTTGGTTAAGCGCGCTGAAAAATTTAACCGGATTGGTTTCATTATTGGCGAGCAACGTGCGGATTGATGATTGTACCATAATCGCTAACGCACCACTTTCTAAGCCATGCCCGGTGACATCGCCAATAGCAAACAAAATGCGTCCCTTCTGTTGAAGTACATCGTAGTAGTCGCCACCCACTTCATCCGCCGGTTCCATAAAACCAGCGATATCTAAACCGTCAATTTGCTGAAGTTCTTTCTCACTAGGTAACAGCATTTGTTGGAGTTGGCGTGAGACATCCAATTCGGCACTCATGCGGAGATTATCAGATTTAAGTTGTTCGTTGAGGGCGGTGATTTCTTCGTTAGCCGTTGCCAATTGTTTGGTGCGTTGTTTGACTTTATCTTCTAATTGTGTAGCGTATTGCGCGTTTTCGAGTGAAATGGCAATTTGGCTAGAGAGCATTTTTAAGACACTAAGACGTTGGGGCGTAAAAGCCCCGGTGGTCAAATTATTCTCGAAATACAGAATGGCTCGCAGTTTAAGTTGATAGACAATAGGAAAGCATAATACGGATTGCGTTTGATGTGCTTTAATATAAGGATTTTCGGTATAAATTCCTTCATACGACGCATTGACTAACACCACATTTTCCTGAGTGCGAGCGACATAATTAACAATCACTTCTGGGATATTATTTTCAATCGGTAGAGAATGCAGGACGGTGACTTCTTCTTTGTCTATTGCACCTTCGGCTTCAATCACCCATTTGTCATCAAGTGGCAAAATTAAAAAACCGCGTTGGGCCCCAGCATTTTCAATGACGATTTGCATCATTTTGGAAAGAAGCCGACTTAATACAATTTCACCAGTTAGCGTTTGTGAGGCTTTCATAACACTTTCTAAATCTAACCATTGTGAAGTACTGGTTCGAGTTTGTGTTGAAGCCAAAATGGTTGATGTGGGGGTAGTACTGGAAAACGGCATAGCCGGTATGTTTTCCGCCGGGGCTAACCATTGTGGATAGCGTTTTTCTAAATCCTTGACCTTAGCGAACGCTCCCCATTGTTGGTAGCCATAGTGTGCTTCTTTCAGGTAAATTTGAGCAATCTTTTCATGGCCTTTTTCTAACCAAAATTTAGCGAGGAGTTCATTACTCAATGCCTCATTTTGAATGAATTCATTTTCCTTCGCCGAGATGATAGCTTGCTCATATAATGCCAAGGTAATTTCTAAGGGTTTACCAGAAATACGGGCCATTTCTGCTTCAACCAAAAGATATTTATGCCGGAAATTGTCGGGGCAATTGTCGGCCCAGAGTTTCATCCGGTTTTGATTGGTTTGTAATTCCTGATGGAATTGGTGTTTTTCGGCTTCGGTTGCCTTCGGGTAAAGAGCAGATAAAGTTAGCGAATGATAAAAATTGTAATCAACCATAATTAAGAAAGTGGCAACCTGCTCAGAGGATTCCCGTGCCTTAATGACCATTTCTAGGGCAACTTCATAATTCTCAAATAGATAAAGGGCATACAACTTATAGATGTAGAAATACGCCATTGCCATTGCCATTTCTTTGGCCTTCTCTAAAAATTGGGATTCTTGATAATCGGCCTCATCAAAAGAAGAAGTGTCAATGGTTTTACCCTGTAAATTCAGAATGAACTGTCGAATACTCAAAAAACAGTATTCACTCAACACATTTTGGTTCTTCCGAACGAAATACAGTGCTTTTTCCACTTCTTCCAACAAATGGTCCAAGGGCATACCCGTTGCGGCCATTGCATTAAGCAGTCCGAAATGATTAAAACACGCAAATTGTATTTCTCCTTCTTCGAGTCCGTAAGCAATTCCTTTTCGCGCTAGAACTAAACTGGATGTTATCGGTTTTGTCCAGTGATTAATTTCTATTACCATCGTATTATGAGCGACGCATTTGAAATGATTTAATTTTTCGCTCAATCGTATGCCCAGAATACCGAAATCATATCCTTGCTGATAATCAGATAATAATTGACACGAAACCTCACCAAACCCTGTATACGAATGAGGTAGTCCCTGAAAATTTCCTTCGGTCAAACCGAGGTTTGTGGTTCTTGTCATTATATATCGAAATAAATCAATATTATGAAAATAAGTGGGAGAAACAAGGTCCATAAGAATACCTAAAATGGCTTTTTTCTTTGGATCATCAATGAGTGGCATGGCGAGTAAAGTCTGAAAATCGCGGTTTCCTCGGTTACTTTTAACGGCACGGATTTCTTTTTGAGTCGTAGCCGGTAATTCCTCATCAGGAGGCAATTCCATGCCCAATTCCTTCAGAATTTCTTTTCCAGCTTGAATCGCTTCGGCATATTTTGCCTGCATCGAAATTTGTCGAATGTAAATGGCATAAATTTCAACCTTATGCCAGGTATTTTCAACATGATTGATGATGAGATTGAACAGTTCTTCGGCTTGCTCAAACTGGATATTTAAATAGGCACATTCGTAACATTCTTTATAAAGGGCAAAGGTGAGTGGATAATCGGTTTTCCAACTGGTTTCGGTTAAGCATGAACGCCCAACGCTTAAGTAGTTGAGCGCAGCCCCATAAGCCGTTGCCATTTTTGCCTTTTGTCCCGCCAGCAAATTCAATTCGGCAATTTTAAGTCGCTCGGTTTGGTTATTGAGTAATTCCAGCCCTTGATTAAATTGTCCTACAATTTCAAAGACTTTTTTTTCTAAGGTGTTGGCCGGTGTATTTTTCAGGAGCAAACGACCTATTTGCAGATGTACAACTTGTTTTTGCTCATCACCAATCAACGCATAAGCGGCTTGCTGGACCCGATCATGTAAAAACTTGAATTGGGATTTTTCTAACCTCCCCTCTCTCCTCTCCTTACTAAGGAGGGAATGAGGGAGGTATGCCGGTTTGTAGTTTTCATCTAAAGGCAAAATAAGCCCTTCAGCAAGTGCCGTTGTTAAGACTTCTAAAGTCTCATTTTGCGCCTGCTCATAAATAATGGCTAAGAGAGACAGTTCAAATTGATTACCAATGCAAGCGGCCAATTGTAAAGCTTTTGAGGTATTTGATGGCAATTTGTCAATTTTATTCGCCATCAATTCCACCACGTTAGCCGTGATATTTTGGGCGGCTATTTTTTCTATATTCCATTGCCATTGATGTTGTTCAAAATCAAAACGCAATAGCGCATCTTGATATAAAGTTTGCAAAAATTGATGGGTGAAGAAGGCATTGCCTTGGGTTTTCTGGTAAATCAAATCGGTAAGGGATTGCGCTTGCTCTGTTTTGCAAGCAAGGCTTTCTCGTAATAAATGATTGACATCTTCTTGCCGCAAATTAGCCAACTTAATAGTGTTGATGATGGCATTCGCTTTTTGAAGTTCAGAAATGGCCATCATCAATGGATGGCTACTATCGACTTCATTATCACGATAAGCCCCAATAATAAAAAGATGCTTGACTTCACTATCAAGCAGAATGCTTTTCAGTAAATCCAAGGAAGCCGAATCCACCCATTGCAAATCATCAATAAACAAAATGAAAGGGTGTTCTTTATTGCATAATACCTTGATAAAATTAATGAAAAATATCTGGAAACGGTTTTGGGACTCTGTGGGCCCAACTTGAGCAACAGTCGGCTGTGGACCAATGACTAATTCCAAATCCGGAATAACGTCAATAATAATTTGTCCGTTATTGCCCAGCGCTTCCAAAATTTTAGTTTGCCAATTGGCTAAAGTTTCTGCGTTTTCCATCAGCAAATAACGACAAAATTGATTAAATGCTTGGCTTATGGCGGAATAAGGGATATTTTTCTGAAATTGATCAAATTTGCCACTGGCAAAATAACCACATTTTTCAGTCATCGGCTTATGCACTTCATGCACCAATGCGGTTTTGCCCACACCGGAATAACCAGCGACTAACATCATTTCAGTTGCACCTTCACTGACACGTTCAAAAGCTTGCAGTAAAGTATTGATTTCGTTTTCACGCCCATAGAGTTTTTGCGGAATTTGGAGTTTGCCAGAAAAGTCGTTTTGGGCGAGTTCAAAGTCTAAACCTGCCAGGTTTTTAAAACCTGGCAGGTTTTCCTCGTCCGTCTTTTCTTGGACTTTTTGTAAATCAGCTTTAACACCAAACGCGGATTGATAACGATCTTCAACATTTTTCGCCATCAATTTCATCACGATATCAGAAATAATGGGTGGGACTTCAGGATTGATTTCACAAACCGGTTTTGGGGTTTTGGCGATATGGCAATGGACTAATTCCATTGCACTGTCTGATTCAAACGGCACATTCCCGGTTAATAATTCATAAAAAGTGACACCCAAGGAGTATAAGTCGGTGCGATAATCCAGACTGCGATTGATGCGCCCGGTTTGTTCTGGGGATAAATAAGCCAATGTGCCCTCTAATTGTTCCGGATTTTTTAGCGTGGGATTTTCACGCGGCAAACGACTGGCTATCCCAAAGTCAATGATTTTCAATTGCTTATTATCAACATTCACAACAATATTGCTAGGGTTGATATCCTTGTGAATGATATTGGCAGCGTGAATATTGCCCAAATTGTCAGCGATTTTGATGGCAAGAAGCAAAAATTCCTTCACCGTTAAGGGATGATCTGCCATTAATTGTTTTAAAGACTAGCCCCCAAAATCTTCCAAAATGATAACGAGCGTATTTTGGTATTTTTCAATACCATAAACTTTGATAACCCCGGCTAAATCTAAATCCTGAGTCATTTCATACTCTTGCCGATATCGGA
>JAYQWI020001293.1:0-2452 GCA_035871815.2 Candidatus Parabeggiatoa communis | reverse complement strand
ATATCAAGCACTTCTAAATCTTCTATTACGAATTTATCATCTGCTTGGTGGAATTTTTTGGCTTCTATCACCAACCATTTTTTGGGATGTTTTTCCCTAATATCTTGCCATAACATAGCTTCTCTCCTTACGAATGAGGTCAAATCGCTCCGGGTGGGTAGAACTCAAAGCACCCACCACAAGGCAGCACAAGAATATTGTTTGTAACGAAATGATTTATAACGAAAGGGTGGTTACAGAAGTCGCTCTACCCACCCTACAAAAAACGTGCTTAACTAAGGATTATTATTAATCTTAATGTTCCACATCTATATGATTTTACTCATAAATTCGGTGGAAACGAGTAGCACCCCCGTCCAAGCCTCCAAAGTATCAAAGCACCCAATTATCACACTCCGCCTCGCAACGGCCAGACGTAGTTGGGCTTATACTTGGTGTCGTGGTACACGAAGCCGTCGTCGAAGTACACGAACCACGCAAAGTTCGAGTCGTTAGCAAACGGGGTAGACGACCAATAGTAGAGCTGCACGCCCGAAAACGCATCATCTTCCTTCCAAGGGCCTGTCCCAGCAGCATTGGAGAGTGCTGGCCGCTTCCAAGCTATCCCATATTTTTCATCAATCATCGCCTTCCACTCTTCCTTGGTCGGCAAACGCCACATCCCAGCCCGTGAGCCATCACCGAGTCCACATTGTCCATCAGCCAGATTCGTGGCACTTTGCATGGCGGTTTCCCAATTCTGTTTGCCAAAACAATTCGCATTTTTCAGCCAGATCAAGCCACTCCGATTATCCGTGACGCTGCCATCACCATTGTCGGTGTAGCGGTATGATGAAGACGAAGGCCTTGTTGGTTTCGGTGCTACCGGTGTTGTCGCGACTGGCGGAGGAGATGGCATAGATTGCGTTTCTGCAACTTGACGCTTACCCCCAACAACAAACACAAAATCACCGCGTGACAGTTCATAATCGTGAATTTTTCCATATTGCGGCGTTTGATCAGTATGTTGTGGTACTTTATTCCACAGATACAATCCCAATTCTTGCCCCGTGACATAACCATCTTTATTCATATCGCCCCAACCATAATGTAAAGCATCCACAAAAGCGGGCGCAAAAACACTTTTCGCCGGTACGGTTTCATTGGCACTACCGGCGGTAATAAATTGACGGACGGGTAGTTTAGCCGCTTGGCTGATTTGTCGTGGTATTTTCTGTAAATTCTTGGCTTTAAACACCGTGCCCGAAAAACAACTGTCAAATAAAAACAAGGCATGTTTGGCCTCCATTTTCCGCGCCATCGCCAGAATTTCACTCATTGTCACGGTTTTTTGTAAAAAGCCTTTTTCATCAAAATCAGGATTCGGTGCGTCTGTTGAGACAAGATAACCTTTATTTTTGCGCGTGTGTCCATGCCCTGAATAGAAAAACAATAGGCGGTTGTTTTCATCAAAACCATAGTGGTTGATAAAGGTTTTAAAACGATTGCTTAATTTATCGGCATTGAGATTCAGGGATTTTTCGACTGTAAAACCTTGTTTTATCAACACTTCTTCAACTTTATCCAATTCGCCAGGGATGCTCTCCAAATTTGGCCACCCTTCGGTGTATCGACTTTCACCAATCAAGAGGGCGTAGCTACCCGAATAGGAGGAGAGAATCTGGGCACCTTGTAGACTCTGAGTGGCGGTGGTGCTGGGGTACACGGGTTGTTCATAGGGTGCTGAGTGGGATGTGATACCTCTCGGATCACGTTGTTGTTGAGGTATCATCGTAGGAGTACAAGCTGATAAGAGCAATCCGATTAAGCATAAAGCGAATCGCGCATTGTGTAAGTGAGTTGGCATGTTCATGTATGTGAACTCCTTTTTGTCATTTAGTTAGTACAACGAATTACTAGGATAAACGAATAAACCTAATAAAAGCCATGATCTATTCGTTTATCCCCGTAATTAGATGTACTAGAGTGAGAATAAACCTAATCAGGCCCTTGAACTATTCGTTTATCCCCGTAATTCGCTGTACTATAATTAGCTGCACTAGAGTGATAATGATCACCACCTAACCCTAACCTGTTTTCGAGGTGTGTACCCTTTCCCATTAGCATAAACCGATGCTTGAATTTGGACAATTTGATCACGATAGACATAGTTTGCACATAATCGGCCGCTTCCTTTAAACCAAGTGGCTCGACTGTTTTCTACCCAACTGTAGGGTGAAACGCTTTGATGGTTGTTATTGACAACACGATAATTGGCACACGCCCCACCCTGTAAAATCGCGGGCCCGATGATTTTGAAAGAAACGCGCTTGCCCGATGGCTCTATCTTCACGGTTATGCCTGCCACTAAGCTTTTACCGTTTTCAGTGTATGAGGCCTTGATATACACCGATTGGGTTTGATTCAGGGTTCGCGTCTGTAAAGTCGCGCCCTTGAAATCGCTTGAGCGACT
>JAYQWI020001292.1:0-5105 GCA_035871815.2 Candidatus Parabeggiatoa communis | reverse complement strand
TGCCATGTCGCGAGCTTGCTCTGCAAGCGTTAACATACGTTCCGTTTCTTGATGAGCCTGTTTGAGATCAAGGTAAAGTTGTAAATTTTCTAAGGCCGAAGCGCACTGATGAATCATGATATGAATCAGTTTTTGATTGGCCTCATTGAGATAGTGGGCATCTTCTAGGTAGATAAAACCTATCGGTTTGTTATGTACCTTCAGTGGAAACAGAATCGCGCCTGGCGATAATGATTCAACGACTTGTGTCTGTAAAATGCAATCAGAACAAACTTTAACGATTTTCTCAACTTCTGGATTTTTGTTTGGAGCCGTAAATCTACCCGTGCCAGCTTGAACCAACACCTGATCGCCGTTTGCTGTGAAGAATAAGCTATTGTTAATCGTGGAAATCAGACTGGTTTCGCCTAGATTGCACAAGCCAATAATTTGGGTCAATACGCCATTGAGAAATTGATTGATGGATTGAGGATGATACATTTTTGGTGCCGCATCAAGAATCAAAGTCAAGCCTTTTCGATTGGTTTCAAGGATGCTGAGATCGCGATAGGATTTTAAGGCAAGACGCATGGTGGTATACAATTTACTCGCTGTGAGTTCAGTCTTATCTTTGTAATCGTCAATATCGTAACGTTCAATGACCTCTTTTTCTGGGGCCATACCGGGTTGACCGGTACGAATAATAAGTCTAATTAAAGGATATTTGAGTTCATTGCGGATAAAATCAACGAGACGCAATCCGGCATCCTGGGTTTCCATAACGACATCAATTAAAGCGACAGCTATATTGGCTTCAGAGGCTAAAATGTCTTGTGCCTCAATTCCAGAGTTGGCTTGAAAGAACTGTATTTTTTTGCCTGCAAATTCAAAGTGTTTAAGTGCCAACTGAGTCATGGTGTGAATATCAGGTTCATCATCGACAATAAGTACTTTCCAAGGCGATTGTTTTACCAAGGATTTCTTATTAGCCGTTGTTGTTTCGGTATTGAACCGTTTATTTTGACTTCTTTTCAATTTCATTGTTGTATGCTCTTGAGGTAATGGATAGGCATGTCGCTTAATTCGTTTATCCGCGTAATGAGTTGTACTTAATTATCCGGGTTAAAACTAAATTTTATCACAACCTGTTTTACACTCGTTATATAGATATTCAGATCATTATTTTCAAAGAAAGGCTCGATCTAAAATCAATTTCACGCTTCGGTACCAAGATTAAAAATGCCAGCCTTTTTGAAATTCTTTTTCTGAAGGGGGCTTTGAAAATCAGTTTATAAGTTGCCCAAGTTGCCCAAGGCCAACTATAAAACTATGAATATCTGAATTTATGAACAAAACTATAAAAATGAACAGCTACTGTTCATGCCAGTTTTGAGTTTTACGGGTATTAAAATCTATATAATATTTATTTTTTCCAACAAAGTTTAAAAATATCAAGACTGTAAATTTTATCCCAAAGCATTTTTTCTATTCGCTTAAATGGCTAAAACTTTATTTTTATATTATTGAAAAATAAAAACTTTTACTTTAAAAAAGCATTTTTTATGCCATATATTTAAGGTATTAATTAAAACAACCTTTTCATAATAATCTGCCTTTGAGAATGTTGTTAGGGCAATGATCGCCTTAATGCTTGATTTTAAGTGATTTCACAATGACGTTTTTTTGATTATTATTAAGCAAAAAATAGTAAGTTGATCTTCTTGCAAAACTCCGGGCATAAATGATAAATCAATGACTTACATGCCATTCTGTACTCGTAACTTATTGATTTATAGTTGGACGTTGGAGTTTTGCAAGAGCCTCAGTTGTATCAGATTTTAAATCAAATCGTTATGAGTGTTCTGTACAAAGCTTGTACATATCAATATTCCTGAACACCTCATAATCATTTTCTGAACTTTGATATACTAAACGCTTTAATTTGTTTATCTTAAAAGGATTGATTAAATAATGATTATCATCATGCATTCCCATGTCACCGATCAAGAAGTGCATAGTGTCGAAGAGAAACTTCAATCACTTGGTTTAGAAGCGAATGTGTCACGCGGCGTTGAAAGAACGATTATCGGTGCTATTGGCGATGAGCGTAAAATCCATAAAGAAGCCTTGCAAGCCTTGCCTGGAGTTGAAAACGTGATACGGGTTCTTAAACCTTATAAAATTGTCGCACGAGAAGGGCATGAGGCCGATACTGTGATCAATATTAAAGGTATTCCATTAGGAGGGCAAACGATACAAGTGATTGGGGGGCCTTGCTCTGTGGAAACGCAGGAACAAATGGATGCCGCAGCTGATGGTGTGGCTAATGCGGGTTGCCGTTTGATGCGTGCTGGGGCCTTTAAACCCCGTACAAGCCCTTATAGTTTTCAAGGCAAGGGTGTGGAAGGATTACAGATATTTCGTCAAGCCGCTGATAAATACCAGTTACCGATTATCACCGAATTAATGGATGTGCGTTACCTTGATGATTTTTTGAAATACGGTGTTGAGGTGATTCAAATCGGCACTCGTAATATGCAAAACTTTGATTTACTGAAAGAAGTGGGGAAAACGCATACGCCGGTGATTCTCAAACGCGGTTTATGTGCCACGATTTCAGAATGGCTGATGTCGGCCGAATACATCGCCGCTGGGGGTAATCATAATATTATTTTGTGTGAACGCGGTGTGCGGAGTTTTGAAAAAGCTTACCGCAACATGTTGGATGTCACAGCGATTCCGGTGCTGAAAAAAGAAACCCATTTACCCGTGATTGTTGATCCCAGTCATGCTGCTGGCAAAGCGTGGTTAGTGTCAGCCTTGTCAAAAGCAGCGATTGCAGCTGGTGCGGATGGTTTATTGGTTGAAATGCACCCGATGCCCTGTGATGCTTGGTGTGATGCGGATCAAGCCCTAACACCTGATGAGCTAAAGAATTTAATGGGAGAATTGCAGGGGATTGCACAAGCGGTGGGGCGTAGTTTGTAGTTTGAGTTTGTAATGGGCGATTTATCGCTCACCTTTTCTAAGGGCGAACCTGTGTGTTCGCCCGTTTTATACCTATTAAAAAAAATGGTTTTAATTAATGAATCACCTACTCAGGCACAATCCGCTTGAAGGTTATTCCACCTCCCTTCAATGTATTCTCATCAAGGATGCTCAATGTACCTTTCTTCTGACAACACGCTGGCCTATTTGGAAAGCCTGTTGTCCAAGTGATGTTTGCTGTGTCTAGGGTACCTGAAAAGCTACGATTACCGGCCGGTACACAAGCATCGCCGGTTATTTTAGTCGCGACAATCGCATTGCCCTGCTGTTCGATTTGTACCTGTTCTTGGAAAACATGCCACCCACATTGGTAACCCTCTCCCAGCCAAGTGCCGCTTAAATCCCCTTCTTCAGTTGCCTTAGAACCGATTCTGGTGAATTTTATTTTGGAACCTTTTTTAACGATGCTGTCCAAAAGGGTTAATTTGTCTTTCATTTTACAGCACGCTGGCCTATTGGCATATCCCGTCGTCCAAGTCACATTGATGGTGTCAAGGGTACCGGAAAAGGTACGAGAGTCGGCCGGTACACAAGCATCACCCGTGATTTTTGTTCCAACAATGGCATAACCCTTCTGTTCGATTTTGATCCGTTGTTGGGAAACTTTACCACCACATTTATAGCCTTCGCCTAGCCAAATACCGCTCAAATCAAAACCCTTTGTTTCTGGCACCTCTAAGGGTTTTTTATCGTCTACCGGCTTTTTCTGCTCAGCACAAAGAGATTCACAAGGGATACCATCTTTATCACGATCTAAAGACTGTCTACCACAATGCTGTAGGTGATAATAAGCTTCGTCACATGAAGTCATTTCTTTACAATAACGTTTGTCATCACAAGAGAACTGAGTCTCAGGTTTTGTCGTGATTTGGCCTTCAGAAAGTCTCTCAATTTCAGCAGCCGACAGAACGCGATTATAAACGCGCACTTCATCGATCTGTCCATCCATCCCTTGGTATTTCTCAGTCGTTCCCCCTATCAACAACAACAGATTCTTGTGCGCTTCAATATCAGCATGATGGGCAGAATGGATCGTTTTGAGGTGTTTGCCATTGACAAACAAGCTGATTTCCTTGTCGTTCAAGATAAAAACAAGGTGATACCATTGGTTAACCAACAAACCCTGCGGATCGGCTACCTTCGTAGCTCTATCTTCCCACTGTTTGCCATATCGACTCGAACCAAAATGCCAAGTCTTTTTGCCTACTGGCCAAGTCGATAAATAGCCTAAACGATCCTTGCGGTTGGGCCGGGTTAAGTAAAACAATTGACTTTCCACACGGTTGTTGCTGTTCAATTGTGCAAACAAGGAAACCGAGTAAGTCTTTTTCACCTGAGGTAAGGTAGCTGTAATGACCGTGTTTTTACCCTTAAAATTGGCAGCTTGCCCCACTTTGCCCGCGACAAAAGTGACATTGCCTGTGCCATGATGTCCCATGCCACCGGCATCCTGCGCGTTGCCCTCAAACGGATAATAGGCCACCAATCCATCTGTCAAAGACGTAGCCTGCGTCACATTTGCCCCAACAATCAAGCTAGTCGATAGCACAGCACCGCTTAATAATTTCAATTTCATAATTTCTATTTTTAAATTCCAAACTGAAGTTTAGAATCCAAATGGGTGCATTTCTAAAAGAAAAAGGCTATAGGAATATCAAAAAAATAAATTATCCCGCAGAGCTAGTCTATGCACACCAATAATTTGTAACAAACTGTCGGCTCACGCAGAGCCGCAGAGCCGCAGAGAATGATAGAAATTAAACAAACCGGCTTGAATTGCCTTTTGGGATAATTATTTTTTTGGAACTTCCATAAACGAATTTTGGGGAGGTTCAAATAAGAAATAAAAAGGCCTCATTATTTAATGGATTTAATGGTGTTCACAAAATCCGTTACAATCAACAAAAAAACAAATGGAGAGGGTTGAGAAGAAGTGTGGCGGTTCTCCAGAACTTTCTGAGTTGGCGTGTGCTATCAACTTTCATCCGTTATAATTAGAAAAAGAGTGGTGTTGAAAAAAATGAATATTAAATAACCCAGATGAATATTGAAACAAACTCATTATGGACTTGGCAACC
>JAYQWI020001291.1:0-3345 GCA_035871815.2 Candidatus Parabeggiatoa communis | reverse complement strand
TTATGAGCGTGGCTATCATAGCGATCTTCAGTTGTCTCATAAGGCTTGGTTACGGGTTCCCCTTCAAAGCGCGCATCAGGCTTGAAATCAACATGGTTTTGGGAGCGATTTTGGGCTGCCTCGTTATCTTCTCTCGATGAGTCGTCAGGCATATTGCTCTCGTCGCGAGCTAGGCTATCATCGTGACTTGATTTCGTTTCGTTATGAGCGTGGCTATCATAGCGATCTTCAGTTGTCTCATAAGGCTTGGTTACGGGTTCCCCTTCAATGCGCGCATCAGGCTTGAAATCAACATGGTTTTGGGAGCGATTTTGGGCTGCCTCGTAATCTTTTCTGGATTCGTCAGGCGTATTGCTCTCGTCGCGAGCTAGGGTATCATCGTGACTTGATTTCGTTTCGTTATGAGCGTGGCTATCATAGCGATCTTCAGTTGTCTCATAAGGCTTGGTTACGGGTTCCCCTTCAAAGCGCGCATCAGGCTTGAAATCAACATGGTTTTGGGAGCGATTTTGGGCTGCCTCGTTATCTTCTCTCGATGATTCGTCAGGCGTATTGCTCTCATAGCGATTTGGGATATCGTGACGATCTGGGATATCGTGACTTTCTTTTGCTTCGTAGCGAACATCGGTGTCATAGCGAGCCTCTGTTTCATGATTGTCTTTCGCTTCATAGCGTCGCACACTGCTGTTGTAGTCAGGCTCTGTGTCGTAGCGAGTCGTTATCTGATCAGATTCTGTCATGTCATTGCGATCATCAGAATCCACATAAAAATGGGAGACTTGTGTATTCGTCGTTGTGTTCATCTTAACCTCTTTATAAATACTGAAATCAATGCAAAAACTTTTACGGCCTCAATTGCCGACATATCATTGTTTTCATTAACAATTAACACACCTTTTACAATTATTCCGACTGATTTAGTAATCGTGTGGCTTCCGAATCGGGAAAATTTTTACGCAATAAAAGCGCATAAGTGGCTTCCGCATCTCTATTGTTAAGGCGGCGTTCAATGCGAATGCCCAGCCACAACGTTTCCGGGGTGTGTTTAGCAACCTTTAAACAGCGTTGTAAGTATTCACGGGCTTTTTTATCACGTTTTTGTTCATATCTTAAATGAGCCATTTTATACAATGCTCTTGGGAATTTTGAATTCTTCTGCAAGGCTTTGTGTAAATAAGTTTCGGCTGTCGCATAATCTTTGTGCTGTAAAGCGCACAAAGCGGCATTGGTATAAGGAATCTCAGGTGTTCTATAAACGGGATTTTCAATGGCCTTTAGAAAATGCTTATGGGCTTCATCCCATTGACTTTTTTGACATAAAAATTGTCCATAATTGTTATGAATGTCAGCCGCTTCTGGCATGAGTGCGATGGCTTGTTGATAATGGGGTTCCGCCTCTTCAGCCATCCCTAAACGGCCATACAACACCGCAATGGCATTATGAGCATCTCCAGAGTAATGGCAGTGGTTTAAGGCTTTTTTGAGTCGAGAGAGGGCTATATCGTTTCGTCCACGCCGCATGTATTCTACGCCTAATTGTACATTAATGTCTGCACTTTTTTTATCTTCAAGAGAACAACCGCTAAACGGCGTGGAAGCACAGCCACCGAATATAGTGATGAATAGCAACAGTAAACAGCCTTTGTAGAAATGATTATATCGTTTCATTGACTATTCCCTTGTTGAACAGTTTAAATTGTCGTTGTGTTTTATCACGGACTTTTCCAGCTAATTGTCCACAAGCGGCATCAATATCCTCACCTCGTGTTTTTCGCGTCACGGTTAATATCTTCGCTGCTATAAGAATATCACGAAAATGATCGATGGTTTCCTTTGGTGAGCAAATATAACGGGATTGTGGAAAAGGGTTAAAAGGAATGAGGTTCACTTTAGCCGGAAAGTCTTGTAATAACTTGACTAATGCACGAGCATGATCTGGGCTATCATTAATGTCTTTGAGCATGACATATTCAAAAGTGATTTTGCGTTGAGGGTTACCTTTAGCATAAGCACGACAGGCTAACATTAATTCGGCAAGTGGATATTTCTGATTAATTGGCACCAGTTTATCGCGTAATGCATCATTTGGCGCATGTAGAGAAATGGCGATATTAACCGGACACTGTTCTTTCAAGCGTGCCAACGCCGGTACAATGCCAGTGGTACTGAGGGTGATATGCCGCCATGATAAACCATAAGCAAAGTCATCCATCATGACATTCATCGCTTTGATCACATTATTCAAATTAGTCAAGGGTTCGCCCATGCCCATCATGACAACGTTACTGATAGTCCGTTTAGGGTTATCGGCTTGCTCACCTTCTTGAGTCAGGATATGTTCTGCCAACCAGAGTTGTGCAATGATTTCAGCGGTGCTGAGGTTACGATTAAAACCTTGCTGTGCTGTTGCACAAAAACGACAATCCAGCGCACACCCCACTTGTGAAGAGACACACAAAGTATTACGGCCTTCTTCAGGAATAAGCACCATTTCAATACTGTTGTCACTATCCAATTGTAACAACCATTTTCGGGTACCATCCTGTGCGGTTTGGCTCATTTGAACTTGAGGCTGTGACACATAAGCGATTTCTTTTAATTGCTGCCGTAATGCTTTGCTTAAATTAGTATAGGCATCGAAATCGACAACCGCTTGTTGATGAATCCATTTCATCACTTGTGTCGCACGAAAGGGCTTCTCACCCAGTTCAACAAAAAAAGAGGCCAACCCTTCTCGATCAAAATCCAACAAATTAACCATGTTTCAGTTATCCGTTATCCGTTATCAGTTATCGTTATCAGTTATCAGTTATCAGTTATCAGTTATCGCTAAGTATTTAAAAAACTGATATTTTTAGAATAAGGTAACTCCAAAAAATTAAAATACCCACACCTTTAATCAATCTTCTTTCATTCTCTGCGGCTCTGCGGCTCTGCGTGAGCAGACATTGCCTAAATAATTTGAACGACAAGGGGCCCTTCTTGTGTGTTCGCCCTTACGGTGTAATTGACAACTGATAACTGATAACGGATAACTGATTACCGGGTGCGTGGACAAAACCCGGCATCGTTGAAGAAAAAGGCGATTTCGGTTTTCGCTTTCTCTGGGGCATCAGAGCCATGTACGGCATTTTCGTCAACGGTTTGTGCAAAATCAGCCCGTATTGTTCCAGGCGCTGCTTTTTTAGGATCGGTGGCACCCATTAAATCACGGTTGATGCTGATGGCATTTTCCCCTTCAAGCGCTTGTACCATGACGGGGCCGGTTATCATAAAGTCTACTAATTCCCCGAAAAAGGGGCGTTCTTTGTGTACCGCGTAGAAACCTTCTGCCTGTTCACGGGT
>JAYQWI020001290.1:0-6741 GCA_035871815.2 Candidatus Parabeggiatoa communis | reverse complement strand
ACAGATTACCGTACTTCCGATTTTACCCTTGGTGCCACATTCCGTGCCAAGAAACCGCAATAATATTCACGCTTCGCGCCAAGAGACGCACGGCAGTGCAAGAGACGCACGGCAGTGCGTCTCTACCTTTACGCCTTTGCGCCTTTGCGCCTTTGCGTGATATTGGTTTTAGATCGAACCCATCTTTGAAAATAATTATCTGAAATGTGAAACAGATAATTTATTTTTGGGATAGCCCTAACTACTGCTAAGTACTGAACCACAAATAAACAGGTATTTTACCGCAAAGATTTGCTATGCATCGCGTCGGAACGAAACCGCGAATTGTAGATTTGCTCTGCTTCGCGTCTCTAATTACAAATAAACATTGCTTCTATTAAAATACCTCAAAATTTATGGTTCAGTGCTTAGAACAAAAATAACTCAGTCTAATGGCCTGTGTTTGCATCAATTTATGCTGCTTTTAAACTTGAGGTTCTTAAGCTTAAACATCACACTAATCATTTTGCTTTAAAGACTAAACTTTATCTTAAAGCCTTACAAGCTAGTTTTGCTGAGTTGCAGAAGCTTAGTGCGTAATATCAGTTAATTCACAAGACTTCCCATCAGTGGTTAGACTTTTACCTGGGCGACAATGGCATTCATTAATAAATGCGGCTGTATCCCAAGCTTCCTGATCGGATAACATCCCACCGGCTTCCCAAGGCATGTTCGCTTTGATGAATTCAGCCATTTTTTCAGTATTGGCTAAACCAGCAGAATAGTTGAATGAATTTGACCCCCACAAAGCGGGCCGATGATATTTGCCCTGTTCATAACGGCCTTGACCTTCGACACCATGACAGACTGCACATTTTTGCACATAGATTGACTCCCCTTGCACTGGATCACTTTGCAACTCATTAATGGGCGGAAAACCTTGCGTTGCTTTGCATTCAGCGGATAATCTCGTATTTTTCGCCTTTTTATTCAACCATTCCATATAGGTAACGATTGCAGTCATATTCTTATCGTACTTGCAATTGTCCGCAGTATTGCCGGTATTAGCAGAACACAGAGCCTGGCCGTTCATGCTACGCTGAAAACACTGATTGATCCGGGCTTGGAGATTTTGGGTTGCTGGATAGTCATATTTTTCAACCATCGGTACCCACCAAGCCGCTTTTGAGTCACCACCACCCTTTAAATGGCAACTGGTACAATGGAGCTTAGCCGTCGTGAAAGGCGGTACTTCTTCATAGGTGTTTTCTAGCAATTGGTAGCCCCGAATAATCTTCTCCCAATTATTATATTCCCATCGACCCTTTTTGCCAGTCATTTGTGGTTTGGTAGGGGGATCAACGCGGCACTCTGGTTCCAACTTGGGCATCGCCTGATTATGGCTGAGGACAAACGTAAAATCGCTGGAAACAAAGTCTTCTGGGTTAATCGTTCGTGCGGTAGAATGACAACCTATACAGGTAGAAGTCTGTTGCACATAGCTTTCCATGGTGAGATTAGCGACAACTGGGGGAACGGCTGCCTTGATATCCGTTATTGGGCCACTATAGTCTTCATCTTGAGGAACGGCCCACTGAGTATTCACTAATTCATAATATTGGAATACCGGATTGATCTCCGATGACGCGCTGTTTCCTAAAGCCTCTTGGACATTCTGGTTGAGTTGTTTAATATCATTCACGGCTTGGGCTTGTTGGCTACAATTCGGGGCCACTGAAGGGATTGGGATGAGACGGGTTAATTGAGCGGGTACGCCTTTAGGCGTTTGCTTATTAGTGGGACAATGCTTGCAATTGGGATCGTAGAAGGAAGGAGACACTTGTTTCTTCAATCCGACAGTCTTTGTTCCCTTTTTGAAAGGAATCTCAGTTTGCTCTTCAGCATAATTAACGGCAACATTATCCACTTGCTCATAAGTGGACCAAATCCACTGCGGCGCACTTTTGGTTTTGGTAACGATATGCATCCCTATCAATCCCATTTTCTTCTGTTGGCATCCCGCAATGACATTGAGCTCCCTGCCCTTGATGTCAATGCTTTTTTCAGACTCACAGACACAAGCGTCGGTGGTATAAAAGCGACTCTCATTGCTATGATCAACTTCCCGCCAAGCGGCCTTCAAAACCATTGAGCCATCCGGAAAGGAAACGGATGTGGCTGCTTCCTGAGTGTGAGGAATATCATATCCATTGTCAACAATATCGTCAAACATTGTCTTGTTGATGCGAATATCATAACGCGCTAAATGCCCTTCTTGGTCAGTCAAGGTGGCTGGCAAAGTCGCATCCGAGACAGCCGCTTGTAGATCAGCATCAAGCAGATTGTGAACATTTGGCAACGCATCATATAAAATAAGCCTGTTACCACATTCTAAAGGAACGACCGAATTAGGCGTATTCCAAACAGGTGAGTTTTGACTAACAAGAAACACTTCATCAAGTGTTTTCCAAGTTTGCCAGACAACTTTCTCTTGATTTTGGGTTGGCCAGTTAAGCGCGATAAATGCTTGCCAAGAAAAAATATCGGTAGCCCGCTGAACGATATTCTGATTTTCCTGTTGAAGTTCACCTTCTACATCAGAAGGTAAATAGCAACTGACTTGGGGAAGCGGTTCAGTCAGTCCACCACAAGCCGGGTCAATCGTAATTCCCGTATCCTGTTTAGGACAAAGCTCATTTAAGGGTAGTGCCTGGCCTGCCATTGCAAAACTTGACAGAACGAAAATAGCACCCAATCCAAAAATGGGAATGGTTTTAGGTAAAGGCATAAAATTTGGGTCTCCTCAAAGATGAGATGAGTACAGTGGATTAATACTTCTTCAACGACTAAATAGTGCTTGACCGAAATTCCTCTTTGTCATTGAACGTCACAAGGCGTTTTCGTTCAGACAGTAAATAGCCTTTGACTCGTTCATATAATGATTCTAAATCAATCAATTGTCAAATTTTCCTTTGACGAACGAAATTAAAAACCGTTTGATTATACTTGATGTTCAAATTTTTAGTTAAAACATTTAATGAAGTACTCTTTTTTCGGGCCTTATCAATGTCACAAACTGTCTGCTCACGCAGAGCCGCAGAGCCGCAGAGAATGAAAGAAGATTGATTAAAGGTGTGGGTATTTTAATTTTTTGGCGTTACCTCACAATCCACCTGACAAGAGTGCGCATTAAGACAATATGAAAAAAGTGTTTTTAAGCTATTTGGTACCGGCCGCCACGGCTTTGAGTCTGTTTGCCCTATCGCCCGTTTTTGCTGATGTACAAATGGGTGCTAAAATGCTCTGGGATCAGGGTTATTATCAGGGTGTTTATCATAAAGAAGGCCGTTCCGGTAATGATAGTGAAATTCGTTTGGTTCGTCTTTACATGAAAGCGCGATTAGATGAACATTGGGAAGGGATGCTCCAAACCCAAATCACTGAACATCGAGGTAAGACCAATACCACTTGGAAGGAAGTCTTTTTAAAATACAAGGGGTTAGGCCCGTTTGATATCACTTTGGGTAAGCGTAAGGAGCCTTTTGGCTTGCAAATGTTAGTGAATGCTGAAAGGGTGCTGTTTTTGGAACGGGCTATGATTTCAAGTGCTTTTGCACCTGAGCGTAGTATTGGTGTTACCCTGTTCACGGCCCCTGGCAAAAGCAGTTTTGAATTGGGCGTGTATAGTCAAAATGATACGGGTAACGGTTCTTTTGCTATGGGTAGCCCTCAAGTGGATAATACGGAGCAGGATACTTATGCCGTCACAGGGCGTGCCACATTGACCCCTTGGCAACAGGAACATTCTTTGATTCACTTAGGATTAGCGGGTTCTTACCGTGATTTTGGAGGTAACGATTTTCAGGTGAAACAGCGTCCAGAACTGCATATTGGCCAACAAATCGTGACCAGTGGTATAACGGCTGCAAATCGTCTGGCTATAGTAGGTGTTGAAGCCGCAGGGTTATTTGGGCCTTTCTCTTTCCAAAGTGAATATATGCAGTTATCAGTGGATGCTGAAGAGGGCGCTGAAGATGCCAAGTATGATGGTTATTATGTGCAATTAGGTTATTTGCTCACGAATGGCTATCGCGGTTATAATAAAGGCAAGTTTGGAGCGGTTACGCCGTCATCGAAATACGGCGCTTGGCAATTGATGGCTAATTATAGTGTATTAGACGCTGAAGATAATGATGCGGGGGTTGAGGCTGAAAATATCGCTTTAGGGCTGAATTGGTTTCCCAATACGTCGGCCCGTATTTCGGCTAACTATATTATGACGCAATTAAAAGGTGTGGATAAACCAGAGAAAGATGATGGTGATGCCTTTGTGATGCGTTTTCAATATGTTTTTTAAGTTTGGGGATTACGCCAAATCTTGTAGAGGTGAGCAAAAAGTGTTCGCCCTCCCCAAAATCCGTTATACTGTGCACCGTTATAATTTTGCGCTTTTGCCCACTCTAAAAATTTGGGTATTTAGTCACCATCACCTGACTTGAGCTTTCAGACAACGGTTTCTCGCTGTTGGCTGTTAAAAAAGCGCAATTTATGACGATAGTATATAATGAGAGTTGATAAACCGTTTTTCACCACGACTTATCGCTATAGTTTAATTTGTATGTTGGTTATTCGATAGTGTTTACTTGCTCAATATACAATTGTTAAGAGAACGATAAATGAATAATATATATGTTGGAAATCTGGCTTATACTGTGACAGAAGAAGAACTCACAGAGTGTTTCGGAGAATATGGGGAAGTTGTAAAGATCAATCTCATCACTGACAAGTTTTCTGGTCAATCGAAAGGTTTCGGTTTTGTTGAAATGGCGAAACAAATAGACGCTGAAGAAGCGATTAAGGCGCTTAACGGCTTTTTACTGAACGGAAGAAATCTGAAAGTGAATATGGCTCGCCCACGCGAGGATCGTCCCTCAAGGAAACCCAGGTATTAAGGAACTCGGAAAAAAAATAACGAGCACAAAAAGATGAAGGTGATGCCTTTGTGCTGCGTTTTCAATATGTTTTTGAGGGGGTATTTGACAATTGTAGAGACGCGATGCTTCGCGTCTCTAATAAACCGGTATTTGACCTAGTAATTGTAGAGACGCGATGCTTCGCGTCTCTAATAAACCGGTATTTGACCGCAAAGGGCGCAAGGGATTGCCCTCTGATTGCTTCTATTAAAATACCTGAAAATTTAGGGTTCAGTACGTTAACAAAAAGCAAAGCCAATACCTCATGAACAAGACTATCCAATCCCTCAATTGGCAATTACGAGACAACGCTGATGCCGTCGCTTATGAAGCTTGCCAAAAAATAGTGAGCTGCGCTCAACAAGCCATTGATAAAAAAGGCTTTTTTAGTCTAGTGCTTGCTGGGGGGAGTACCCCAAAACAAACCTATCGCTTGCTCGCAGAAACGGATAGCGACTGGGCACACTGGCAGATATATTATGGCGATGAACGCTGTTTACCCGAAAATGATGCCGAACGTAACAGTGTCATGGCCGCACAGGTTTGGCTCGATCCCGTCCAAATGTCTTCAAACCAAATTCATCCCATACCCGCACACTTGGGCACCAAAACAGCCGCTCATCACTACACCGAGATTATCAAAAAAGCTTTGCCCTTTGATATGGTATTACTGGGCATGGGAGAAGACGGCCATACTGCCAGCCTATTTCCCGGACACACGCACTCCCCAGATGAATTAGTCCATGCCGTTTACAACGCGCCTAAACCGCCGCCTGATCGCGTCAGTCTCAGCGTCGCGGCATTATCCAACACAGATGAATTATTATTGATAGTCACAGGAGCGAGTAAACGAGAAGCTGTAACCGCTTGGCGGCATGGCAACACTCTGCCGATTGCCCAAATACAAGCAAAACAAAATACAACCGTATTGATTGACAAAGCCGCTTATTCGCAGTAATTCTGCAATCGGGCTAATTGATTATTTGGTTTGATAAGATACACTGATTTTCATTTCACAAATCGGGCGATAGGTTCGCCCCGACATAAAACCGTATAATAACAAGCTACTTGTAGGGGCATACCAGCGTGTCTGCCCTTGCGTGTGAAATTATTGAACCTGACATATATATAGGCCTCTTTAATAACCGGTTTTATTAGAGACGCGAAGCATCGCGTCTCTACAATTCCTAAATTTTGTTGCCCACCGCTCTGTTATCTAAGCAGGAGAAAAAGCGTCTACAGTGATAACGGTTTGTAAACGATGTTCATCGCCAGGTGCAACGGTTACGATGTTATTGGCGGCATTCGCCGATTCTATACACACCATGTGAAGATAGTTTTGATAACCCAAATCGCCTAATCGTGCCGCCTTTTCTATCCAAGGATTCCAAACGACAGTGGTTTGACTGCCCGTCTTTTTGATACGAATCTGTCGATTAAAGCCAGGATCCTTAAGTAAACAGTCAGCCGTACTATTCAGATAAACCCGATCCGTTTCAGCCTTGATTTGAATTGGGCCTGTTTCAGGTTCACCTTCTAACTGAACGACAGTATCAATATATTGGCTATTTTCCAACCCGTGAATGCTGATTTGCGTCACATCGCTGACATTAAAATAACTGTGTAAGGCCTCACCAAGGGTAAAGGTTTGGTTTCCCGTATTATGAGTTATTAATTCAACCTGTAATTCGGCACCAATGGTGATCACGATTTGTAATTGAAAGGGATAAGGCCATAATGGCCTTATACTCTCATGGTTTTCAAGACTCAAAACAATTTGCGTCGCGCC
>JAYQWI020001289.1:0-2258 GCA_035871815.2 Candidatus Parabeggiatoa communis | reverse complement strand
CCTCTAAATCGCCTCTTGCTAGAGCGTTAGACAGTTGTTTTTGAGAAAAGGCTGGGGTATTCACAGGGAGAGCAAGTTGCCACTTCGCTTGCCAGCGATGTAGATGTTCTTGGATATCATAAGAGGTTCTGTTAACATATTGATTATACGATGTAAATGTCACACAATAGGGCATCAGCAAGACGCAATCTAAGCATTGACAATCGGATAACGGAGTCACTCGGCGACATTGTGATAGAGTCTCGGTATGCTGATAGCTTGATCTATCAGTCGAATGACTCTCCGTGGTGTCGAAGAAGTTGGGTTCAACCGATGGCACGATCTGTTCACCACGTTCTGGATAGGCCGATGCCACAAATTGACAAGCTGAAGTCTCGCTTAACTGGGCATCTTCTAGCATCAAGGCGACGGCCAAAGTTTCTTTATTTAAAGGCGGTAGCACGGATAAGGGTAAACGCGGTTCTTCAACTTTCACTTTGAGGGCAATTGGCTGATCATCTGCCCAAATCTCGACTTCATGTAAACCTGGGCCAAACGTGTATGTTTCAATGGTTTGATGGCCTAATCGTTTATCAGGTTGGCCTACAATTTCGAGCCCTCGACTGGGCAAAATATGACTGAGTTGTAAAACATGAAGTTGGTTTTGCGCTTTGATTTTCACCCAAGTATTGATCGGTTCAATATTATCTTTTGGATGCAGTGTGCGTACCGAGAATTGCACTTGCAAGGGGCCTGGCAGCCGTAATTTGACTGGGCGTTGTGGGGTACCGATAAAAGAGTAAAAATACAAATCTCTTTCAATACTATAGGTTAATTCAGCACTGGCATAATCCTGGATGAGATGATCCGTCGTTTTCCAGTGGCGCTTTCCGGGATGTTGCGCTTGCCATTGCCCCCAGTCATCAATCGCTTGTTGTTGTTTTTCAAGGTTTTTATTGAACGATTGCTCTGAGGCGTGTTGCAATTGCGCTCGAATGTGTTGCCCGCTTTCCAAAGCGTTGGCTAAGTCTTCACCGGCTATGCCCGCTTCGCGCCAAAGGCGAATCGCTGTGGCATACTCTCCGTTATCTTGAGCGCGATAGCCCAGCCATAGTTTTTGTTCCTCTTCTGGTAAGTATGGCAATAGCCTGTCAAAGGTTTGCCACCAGCCTAAGTGATAGGCTTGTTCTATCATCAAAGTATTCGGACGGTGTGCCGGTGGTAGTGCCATGCCAACCATCACAGCATATTCATCGTAACCGTTTTCTATCAACACTTCAGTCAATTGCTTGAATAAGGCCGGTGTGGGGTGATGCAATGCGGCCGTGACTAAAAGTGACACTTGTGCTGATTTATCATCCCATTGTTGGTAATCGCTTAATAATTTATTAAAAGCGTGTTGTGCTAAGGCCGGATCGGCTGAATCAATAAACAAGCCTTGTAATAAACGCTTGGCTAAAAACACTTCGCCAAGTTGTTCAAGGGCTTCTTCTCGTGCGAGTTGCGCTTCACGGTGAAGGGCACCTTGACTGCCTCGTAAAATCTGAGTCCATATTTCTAAAACGTTTAACCATTGTTGATCCTTTTCTGCTTGATGTGCTTGGGCTGTTAAGCGATTTAATGCGCTTTGATTTAGAAGAACCTGAGATTGTTTTTCTGGTTCTGGACGATAAACCGTTGCGATAAAATGTTTTTTCTGGCCACGTAAAAAGCGGAGGAAAGGTAGCCAGTAGTTATACAAATCCCGCTGTCTCTCATTTTGGGCATGCGGTATGGTGTGGCTACCGGTAAAGCTGTTGATAACGCTGACAAAGTATTCAAATAAGGCTTGCGGTGATTCAAACTGTGAGGCGGCTTCTAAATATTCCATTTCACTGAGGCGGTAATGTCGTCTAGCAGCGCGGTATTGTAAAGCAACCTGCAGCGGTTCTACCGCTGTTATCCCCATTGCGTTTGAAGATGAGGGTGATTGCCACACTTTGATTTGGCGCACTTCGGGCGGTAAGGGTAAAACTAAAGGCGAGGCATCAATAAGAGGCCCTAACTGGTATCGACTGGCAAACGGGCCCCCTAAAGTATCGGCATCCGTTCCGTGTGCCAGTGCCAGCATTTTTAAACCGGCTTCACCTTGTGCATAACGATAATAATGAGAGGGTACTTCAAAGAGATAGGGATCGACTTGCATCCGTATCGGCGCATCATCGTCAAATTGCAAGAAGAAAGTTTGTTTTTCTGCTTCGCTTTGTTGTTTGACAACAACCTGCAAAAAGCTCGACACG
>JAYQWI020001288.1:0-5540 GCA_035871815.2 Candidatus Parabeggiatoa communis | reverse complement strand
TGAAAGGCTCTATAAACCCAAGTCCCGTTGATGGCGTAGCCAGAAAATCATACCAATTATTGAAGTAGTGACAAAACGCCTTATAATCTTTGCCCCTCCAGAGGTTCTCTTTGGGTTCGAGAGGTGGGTCTGCAGGATAGTCTTTCACGTTGGCTATCGCTTGGTTGAATGCGGTTAGAACTTCTTTGTTGTTGAAAAGGGCTTCTAGTTCCTTAACAATTGGACACAAAACAGGTTTCTGTTCAAATAATAACGTTTCGTCTCTTGTCATGATTTTTCCTAATGATGAGTGAAATATAAATAACCTATTGAATTTATTATCAACAAAATCCGTTAGAATCAGAGATTAATAATGTTGAATCAAGGAAGGGGGGAATCAAGGGATCAGAGTCATTGATTTCGAGTTGGAATTGGGATAGGTTTGACAGCTTATTTGAACGCCACCTTTTGGTTATTTAGGCGACAAAGCTCAAATAGATCGACGTGCTTGCCCCACTGTTTTACGGAGGAAACAGAAAATTAGAGAAATATAAAACAGATCAACAGAATCAATTACTTTGACTCCTTGATTCGGGATGTATCAATAAATTACTGGGACAAAGATTGAATATTCAGTAGAATTGTAGGGTGGGCATGTTTGCCCACCAAAAGGTCGTAACATTGTTTTTGGTGGGCAAACAAAAGGACGTTTGCCCACCCTACCCGGCTATCGCAAAACCCACTCTACGCTTGCTTAACAGTTATCAGCACTCGTCAGAAAACCGTTGCAATTGGTAAGCGAACCAGATGGCTTTGACACCGCAGCATTAACGCTCTGATCTTTACGGCGACAATCAGAACTAATTTCCCCAGTATTTTCGTCCACCGACAATCCTGAGCAGGTTTGCGACCAAGAGCCACCCGGATTCTGGCAGGATAAATTGCCGTTCCAGTTCGGAATGTCAGCTCTACACGAAGTCGCTTTCACCAAGCTGGTGCCTACCCACTGGCCTGCACGGGTCTTACACACCGCCGATAGGGTGGTACCTTCCAATGCGATTTGCTGGCAGCTTTGAGTATAGGAACCCGGCGGGGCGGATTCGGCAAAAACAGTGGTAGCACCAACCGTAAGTAAGGTGGTCAAACTAGTGATCAAAATCTTCTTAACACTTTTCATTTTACAATACAATCCTATAGTGATTTAGTACAAATAACAATCCCCTAGCAAAGCTAGGAGATTTCGGGTGAGCCGCTCAAAAGCAACTAAGGTAACTCAGAAAAAATTAATAAATATACCACTGGGCAAGCACAAGGGATTGCCCCTACAACCCCGACGGTAGGGGCAATCCGTAGGGTTGCCCCTTTTTGGGTAGATTATTTTTTGCGAGTTGCCTAACCTGCTGTCATTAGTAATTGCTTTTGTGCAATCAAACTTTGGCTATGGGGATTCGCACATCGTTATTTACAAAAATGCAAATTCCACTTGAACTCAAACCAATGGAATAATCACCAAAAGCGCTTACAACGAATCAAAATAAAACCAAACAAAAAATAATGGTTTGCTATACCTAACAACAAAACGAATGCCAACAACTAAAAATAAATTTAAATTATTGTATTTCAAAGCAAGAAATTTTTATTGACAGCTATTTACAGCTATCAGTCTAAAATTGAGATTGCATCCTATATCTTGGAAAATCACACGATGTTCAAAAAATAAGTAATAAAATTGCCCTTACGTTATACACCCGTGTTTTTGGGCTCTCCCTTGCCCTATTCCTGCTAATGAATTAATTTCAATTTTTGAAAAGGGTATTTAAGATATATAGCCAACTCATACCCATTTTCCATTTACAGTGGTTAGCACTTTGTTATGACTTACTTTGCAGTCAAGTGTTGTGCCAACTCGCTTTTTATGAGTTCAAGTGCTTGTATAATATAAAGATTAAGGGTTTATGCGATGGCTTTTTGGGGGGCTTGAACGCTATCAAATTGATAGACTGTCTCTCAAAATTGATAGGTACTCTATCAAAACGAAAGTCGTGATTTGACGGGTTTGTAATAGCCAACTCAGTGGAGATTCTTGCAAAATTATCGTAAGTTGTTGGGTAGTCCCGACTTCATTCTGCCGGTATTAAAAATCAATGACTTATATATCAATGACTTATATTGAGGGGCCTCGGTTTTAAGACTGACACTTGGTAAGGTTGTTGGCCATAAGGGCATTTAAATCGGGCCTCAAAACTTTGTTATCGAATTTTTGGGCTTTGATTTTTAAGCAATCCCAATTCGCTATTTCCAATTTCCAATCGCGCCTAAAATTTTAGCAATAACCCAATTTCCGATTCCCATTTTCCAATCTACGCAACAGTGGGTACTTTGAACTCGACTTTCGGAAAGCAGAGCTAAAAAGACAGGACAGCTCTCAGTCAACACCCTATCCTAGATGCAACTCTAGGGTGTTGATTGGGAGCGTTTTTTGAGAAGCTTTTTTCGGGTTGGTTTTATGTCAATTTTATTGGCAAACGCAAGAGACGCAAGAGACGCAAGAGGCGCAAGAGACGCTTCGATTTATTTTTACCTCTCAGAAAGGGTACCAGAAATATTATTGTGGGGATGTAGTCACTTTTAGGTGACTTTTAATCGTTAAAAACTAAAAGAGAGCTATTTTTTAGTCAAAAACGGAATCAATTTTATAAGTAATTGTATTGACAAAGAAATAACCTAAATTTAAAAAAAAGACGGATTGTACCCATTTGCTTTCCACTTCTGCTTGTGACGATGAATCGTGGCAGGGCCTATTTTTAACGATTTTGCCGTTTTCTCCACATTGCCATGGCACGCTTCAAGTGCTTTAAGGAGTACATCGGTTTTAATTTCCTCAAATGAACGAAGGGTATTGCCGGATTTGATGGCGACGCTGAGAGGTTGTTGTTGCGGTGGGGGTTCTTGGGCTGCGGACGAGAGTTCACGGGTGAGAGTGTATGGCTCACAAGCGTGTTTATCGTAAATTGTGGTACGCAACCGTTCGCCGGTTATCATCTCGTTTTCATCTGTTGTCAGTAACGCACAATAGATAACATTCTCCAATTGCCGCACATTACCGGGCCAATGATAATCCAATAGGATTTCTTGGACATCGGCACTAAACCCCCGACAGGGTTTTTCCTCAAGTTTCGCAAGATGGCTCAGAAAGGTTTGGGCGAGCAGTAATATATCATTTCCACGAATACGCAGGGCAGGTAACTGGATATGGGCGACATTGATACGAAAATAAAGGTCTTCACGAAACCGCTTGGCTTTGATTTCGGCCGCTAAATCGCGGTTAGTTGCACAGATAAAACGGACATCTACCCGCTCTAATTTATCACTACCAACTTTGTGAAAGGTTTTCGTTTGCATAAAACGCAGCAAGGTACTTTGTAACTCCAGAGGCATTTCTCCAATTTCATCCAAAAATAGGGTACCCCCATCGGCCTGCGACGCGGCCCCTTGCCGATCACTAATCGCACTGGTAAAAGCACCTTTGACATGGCCAAATAATTGACTTTCCATTAACTCTTTGGGAACAGCGGCACAATCGAATACGATAAATGGTTGAGCCGCTCGTTTACTTTCTTTATGCAGTGCATCAGCACAGAGTTCTTTACCGGTGCCGTTTTCCCCAGTAATGAGTATTGGAGCCTGACTCGCCGCAACATGACCAATCATCTGATAAACCGTTTGTATTGGGGCCGAACCACCGATAAATTGATGATATTGTTGGCGTGTTTTGGGGGGGTAAATTGTATTAAAATCAACTGGATAGCTATTGTTTTTACCCCTGAGTGCTTGGCGTAGCGTGGCAATGAATTGTTCAGCTTGAACCGGCTTCTCAAGAAAATGAGATATCCCATAGCGCATCGCTTCAACAACAAAATTAACGGTATTTTCCATCGTGATAACGATAACCGCACAGTTTATTTTTTGTTCATAAACCGATTTCAAAATAGCCATGCCACTCATATCGGGCAAGCCAAAATCCAGTAGAATGGCAGCCGGAGTCGCTTGTTGTAGGTGTCGTAAAGCGGCCTCGCCGGTATCGACATGAAGCACGTTTCTGGGCTCATTTTCCAAATAGCCTTTATACAATTGTGCGGTTGTGAGATCATTTTCGACAAGCAAAACAGTGGGATGTTGTTCTTTTGTCATTGGTACTCCTAAATAATGAGGTTGAAATCGGACTCGTGCAGGAAAGCAGAAATGATCAGACCACCCAGCCAACACAGCCAACTGTCAAAAAAGCGCAATTTATGACGATGCTAAGTATAGATGCCACTGATTACGCTGACTAAACTATGGGAAAATTATGAACATCCGAAATATTTTATTAGATATTCACGCCTTAGAAGAAGAACTTTTAGATTTTGAACGAACTTATGGTGTTCGTTCCGAAATATTCTACGTCGCTTATGCTAGGGGTGAAGAACCTGAAGATGATAATTGGGTTTTAGATTTTGGTGAATGGGCTAGTGTTTATCAAACTTGGCTAACTCGTCAAGCGGAATATCGAAATGCCGTTCAACAAATTCAACGCCAAACACCCACTTTAACAGGATTAATTCAACTTGCAACCGCATGAACAATCCATTACGAACCTCTGAAGATTACGAATTATTTTTATAGACACTCACAGAACAATTTCCATCTGTGCGTAGTTCGACGCTTGTCTTTATAAGACGTGGGGTAACGATGGCACGGGTAACCGGTGAATTACAATTTGAGCATGGCATCAAACTGGTTGTCCGTGAGCGTGTTTTGTATAACAACTTGCCGCTTACTCTCCATTGGTACGGTTATGAAGTTTGGCAAAATGATGAAAAACTCTATTGGTATGACTCTCAACCCCATCCGAATGATCCAAGCTTAGCAAGTACCCATCCTCATCATAAACATGTTCCACCAGACATTAAACATAATCGTATTCCAGCACCCATCATGAGTTTTACGCGCCCTAATTTACCTGAACTCATTTTTGAGATTGAGCAACTCATATAGCGTTTCCCGATCTCATGACGTACAGTTATATTAAGAAAATCGAACCGCAAAATAAATTTTGCACTTCAAAAACCGCAAAATAAATTTGCAACGACAATCAAATTTGTACTTAGCGTAGCACACCGAAGGTTCATTCAATCGGGAAACGCTATAGTATGCTGATTGTCATGATTTACGCTGATTACAAAACACGCTGACGGATCGCGCTGATTTCATCAATGGCTTCATCTTTAAACATTAATATGTTGGAATTATTTTGGAAAATTTTTGACTATCCAACATGATTAAAATAACTCTAAAAATTCATCTACAGTTAAACCTGAATTTCTGATTAATGCTCGAAGTGTTCCGACTGAAAGTTCCCGATGTTGCGGAATAGAAAGGTTAGCATTAACACCAGGTTTAACCATCACTAAATGACTTCCAACTTGCCCCATAATTTGCCATCCTGCTTTTTTAAACGCTTTAGTTGCCGCTTTACCAGAAATATTAAACAGTTTACCCATTAGATGGACACCATAATT
>JAYQWI020001287.1:0-2606 GCA_035871815.2 Candidatus Parabeggiatoa communis | reverse complement strand
GTGCTGATAAGTTAGGGTGGTATACCGGCATTTCAGTTCTACTGGATAAAACCCTTGATTGAGCGTGGTGGGCATATCTTTGCGATGCTTAGTAATCCCTTCACCTGAGAGGGCTTCTAACACGGAGGGAAAAGCGATATTGCGAATCTGATAGATACGCCCTTCTGCTGCTTCGGATTGTGGGAATAGCCGTTGTAATTGTTCTTCGATGCGTGTTTTTTTGCCTTTTTGGTTTCTTTGACGGCGATCAGTTAGAAAGCGTAACCAATATTCCCGTTCCAATCGCCAGACGAGTTCGTCTGCCCAATCGCGGCTTTGCAAGAAGTTTAAGCTATTTTGCTGAATGTCAAACGAGTTTGTCAATTCCTGATTTCGTTGTTTTAAGTACTGTTGCCCTTGCCAGCGGGCCTGATGGCGAAATGCATGGGCATTGCTTTGCCAATGGGCATCTAACACAATGGCATCGGCGGGCATGAGATGGCTATGGGTTTTATAGAGGGACTGTTCAATAAAAATGTAGTCGTAGTCATACAAACACCAAGCCTGTGTTTCTAAATCGGTTCGATAAAAATTAGATTCTGATGAATCATACCAAAGCACCTCTTTTGAATCAGAATACTTTTCTTGGAGAATTAAAGCAAAAGTCGATAATTTATCCTCTGCTTCAATACGCGCATTAATTTCTTGTGCTAACGCCTTAATAACGCCTCCACTTTCAGTAATAACAAACTGATTTTTATAGGGAAATAAGGCTTGTAGATAAAAACAGGCTTTTTGCAAGTTCTTATTCAAATAATCCCCTTTGCCCTTACCCTTGGGTAAAAACAGTTCGCGCAGATTACCGACAATCACATCTCGATCTGTAAAGGGGGAAAGTTGCCGAACATCGCCAACTAGAATCCAACGTTTAGCATAAATTGCAGGTACGATGAACTCCTGAAACGGGGTTTTACTGCATTCATCCACTATCAGCACATCGAAGGGTGGGATGCCCCGATCTAAGTTCACTTTTTCTTCACGAAACAGACGCAAAATACCCATGGTGGTACCGCAAACTAAATTCGCGGTGTCTACCAGTAATTGTTCTGAGTCAATCCCATTTTTTTGAAATTGTTTTAGTACATTATCATACTGAAATTCTTCTACCCCAATCGCTCGATTTTCATCGCCAATACGCAATGGAAATATCTTGTCTAATAGCTTTTGTTCGCTGATACGTTCGAGTACGTTGTTAATAGCCGCATGAGTGGAACCACATAATAGCACGCGCTGATCGCGCTCTACCAATTGGATAATCAATTCTAAGATCGTTGTGGTTTTACCCGTGCCCGGTGGCCCGTCAAGAATAGCAAAATCGGGTGTCGCTAAGGCTTTTTGTACAAACTGGCGTTGTGAATCGCAACCATCATAGGCTAAGTCAGTCAACACTGCCCAATTCTCCACGGGCTTTGGAGGAAATATCGGCCATTGGACTTGTTGTCGATCATTTACTAATTGAATCAAGCCTTTTAATTGCGGTGGGGGTGTTTTTCTCAGTTTTGTTATGGCATCCTGTTGTTTGCGAAGCGAACCCAGTTCCACCTTCACTTTCAGATGAGTCTCTTTTGGCGGATAGACGCTATTAGCCGATTTATCTTTAGCCAATAACAGACGCTTTTCTTCATAATTCGCCTTAAGAATCCGATAGGCTTTTTTGGGATCGGATGAGTTGGCATCCAAGATACTGACATTATCGCTAAAAAAATGCTCTAATGTGGATTGCCCACTTTCGGCACTTTCGTCATTTTCTTCCGTCTCTTCAAGTAATTGAATCCATTTTTTATCAGGTTCGGTGATTGTTAAGTCAAAAGTGAGTTCAGCTAGGCGTTCATCCTTTGGGTTAGTCGTCTGGTTGATGCACTTATCCAGTGTCCAACGGATATTGTTGGATTTGGCTTCCCACGCTTCATAACCCTCAATGTCCCAATTTTCCCCAGTCAGTTTGTCTGGCGTTAGGGTACTGAGGTATTCAGAAGTGATGTCTTGTATTTCACAGAGTTCTAAAGTCAATTTGGGTTGGTTGCAAGTCCAATAACGGCCTTCAGCGGATTGATAGACTTTGGCGGGTAATTGTTTTTTATCGAAGGCGCGTACCCGTTCAATGGCGTAATCGTTATCATTGATTTGTAGCCTGTCGCCTTGATGCAGTTCAGCACGGACTTTCAGTTGTAAGGGGTGCGTGTTGACGATGTCAAAATCGATATCTTCACCTTTAAAGCGCAAGGTTTGTGGTTCGCGTGGCACAGTTTGTATGGGTTCTATTTCCAGACGGTAGCCTGACCAATTGATTTGTTTGGCCTCAAATTCTGTTCCCAAAAACAGTCGCCAGCGACTCCCCTGTCGTTGTAATTGTTCTGGAGAACACTGCATTTTTTGGGCATGAACGCCTTTGCCAATACGGATGGTTTCTTCAAAGTCGGGCTGAAAATCGGAGCAGGGCGGTTGTTCTTCATCCAAATCCTTGGTGATCCAAAACCAACCGGGTTCATCTCCTTGAATCAGAATTTCTGTCCAAAGCTGCCATTGATAAACCTTTGATTTTGGTGTCAATTGATATTGATAACCGC
>JAYQWI020001286.1:0-9649 GCA_035871815.2 Candidatus Parabeggiatoa communis | reverse complement strand
TAAAGTTGACGATTACTTTTTGTCCTATCAAAACGACGAAACAACAATTAAAGTAGTGGAGAATATAGCAACTACTATGGAAAACTTTGAGAAAAAGACTCCACCAGAAAATTCTGTTCCTTTTTTCAAAGACTATAAACTCCTAAAAGGTTGGCTCCCCTCCAATTATCATGATGAGAATACTGGATTACTTAATACAAGCATTCAATGGAAAAAAAGCTGTTTAAATAGAAGCAGAAACAAACAGAAACGCTTATTGAGTCCTATAACGGGCATCGGTGTTGCGCTACATCCCAATATAAAGAGTGTACGCACTCAAACATGGAACGAAATTTGGGACGAAAAATCGACCACTGAAATGAAGCATAAAATAGTCAGTATCAGTATCAGTGTGATTCCCTATATTGTGCAGTCACAGGAAAAATTCATGCTGATACCCAACACCCCTGAATTTAATGCTTTTATGCCAGCTTGTACTCCAGGGTTTGCAGGACTTGGAAAGGATAGTCTAGAAAAACCTTATCAATATCCTACGGTGATACTAACTGTAACTGTTGATAATGAGGGAATACGAGGAGATGATTTGGTTGATTTTCTCAAAAACCAACGGCAAAAGGATTTTTGTTGGTTTGAGGAATTTACCGAGAAACCAGTAGATGTTGCGAAAACTGATCAGTTCAGAAAATTATTAGACCTATTTCAGAAAGTTTTTGCTCAGAAAGAAGCGGTATTTTTAAACTCATTTTCATCCACAGTCACAATCAAATTGTGGGAGAGTGAAAAAATCACCAAGGACAGTGAAAAAATACCAGAATTTACCTTTCCTAAAAATGGCAATTGATAAAATGATTGCTATTTTTAGGTTAAATAAGTACTCCACACGCTCAAGTTTTAGCGTAGCTGACCTTCTCTTCGGATTTTTCAAAGGAGCAACCACAAGGGTAGCCCCTACTATGTCCGTAGGGGCAATGCCTTGTGCTTGCCCAATACCTATAATATGAACGTCAGAAATAGATTAAGCATGGAAATGATTGTTTTTATTCATTTTATCTTTTAAAAACTTATGAACGGGTACTTACACACCATAGCAAAAGATATTAATAGCGCAATGGAGTATAATGTTTGCCCATACAAGTTGTGTCAGGGCACTTAACACTCCACCGCGCCGCAAATGTCACATTATCACGTTTATAGCCAGTTTAATAAAAAATCACATGAATCTGCAGATTTTGAGCGGCTTTCCTCTAGCTTATTTTTCCCGCATTCTGGTTCTAAAAAAAATTGCTTGCATTGTTGTTCCGAGAAGTGGCGGGGGACAATTTTATTGGCACAATCAATTAATGCTTGTTTTTCTTCTGGTGTATTAAAGATGGGCAACAAACGAGCAATTTTATCCTCCGATACGGTTAGCACTTTCTTCCCAGAAGGAGTAAAAGCCATATGAGTAATCAGCTGGTTATATCCTTTCTTATATCCTTTCAACTCATAACGAGAAAGAATTTCCCTTTTTTCAGCATCCCATAAACTAAAAATTTGTTCTTCATCTTCATCTTCATCTTCATAAGATATCGTGGCTACTTTTGTACAGTCTGGACTCAAAATAGCCTGTTGAATCTTCTTCTTATTCTCATCTTTTAAAACAACACTTGAATGACAATTAGGATCATTATTCCACACAGTGACATGCTTATCTTGATCTGAATAAGGAATTATAACCGCTTTTTTCACCTGATTATCCTTAAAACAGACCGATACTTTCCTGATATTGTGATTTCCACTTGACGATGTATAAGAGGTTAACAGTTTACTTGTTTTATTTGACTTTTGTTTGTTAGATATTTCCCATAAAAAGATTTCATTCCCAGTAACCGTGATTAATTGAGTACCATCAGAATTAAAAGTCGCATAATTAGAATACTCCTCCTCTAAAAGCGTCGAGACAAATTGATCACCTTGTTCGTAGTGTAACTCAGTTTTATTTTCAGACACAGACTCTGACGAAGTAATGAGAAGCAAGCCGTTGGAAGTGAATTTTATTCCACCCGGAATAACCTTTTCAAATTTTTTGAGAAACTGGCCCTTCTCCGAAAGATAGGCCGTGTTTGTGAATCCCGTTTTGAATACTGTGATTATTCTAGAATAGTCAGAATTGATAGCGACATCATTAAGCCTATAATTTGATTCCTGTGGAATTGAAAACGCTTTTACAACAAACTGGCCATTTTTGGCATTCCATAAGCGAATTTCATCACGGGATGCTGTTATTATTTGAGTTCCATCATAGGCCGCATACTCAACCCTATCTGTATCAATTCTATTTTTTAAATGCATGTCCCATAAACGAGCCGTTTTATCATTTGATACTGTGATCACGTTTTTCCCGCTTGGACTGAAGGCCAGATGATTAATCTCTTTGTCATGCCCAGAAAGTGAAAAGAGATATTGCGGTTTATCGTTTTTTTCATCCCAATCCCATGAATACAAAGCGATGGTTTTTTGTTCTTCTGATGTGGTAGCTACAAGCAAATCTTGAGAAGTGAAGCCGACACCATAAGGCATGATCTTACTGTCATTTTGAAAATCATACTCTGAAACTTTATCGAATTGCTCGCCATTCCAATTCCATACTTTTATTGCGTTATTATCATTTGAGACTGTCACGACTTTTGTCCCATCGGAATTGAAGGCAGCATAATTCACATCGTCATGTCGTAGACTTTGGATACGTTCACCACGGCTATTCCACAGCTTGGCAACATTATCATATGATGCCGTAGTAAGCAGTTGGGTACCGTCAGGACTGAAAGCGACGAAATTAACATTATCCTCTATAAATTTTGTAAATTCGCCACGTTGTATATTCCATAAATAAACGGCATTTTCTCTTGCTATGAGCACTTCAGTTCTGTTGGGATGGAATACGGCTACGCGATTCTGTTCGCTAGAAGGAAACGTTCGCTTTTTGATAATTTGACCCCTTTTTACATTGACCTCCCACAAAATGGCCTGTTGATTCCTTGATATCGTGACGACTTTCGTACAATCATGATTAATGGCAGCATAATCAATCCAATCATCATTCTCATAAACCTTTATTTGGAGGGTTCGGTCGCTTTCTATATCCTTTATGTACGCGGTAGCCTGAGAAGTAGTGACGACACATTTTCCATTAGGGCTAAAGGCAGCATACCGAACAGATTTGTCATGCTCCATCACCCAGCGTTCACGTAAATTAGAAACGGCTTTATAGAGTTGTGTTTCTGCTTCTTGCACAACTGGGCGTTCTGGTTCAGACATGTTTTTAGGTAAGGCTTCCAAAGCCAATAATAGCCCATTGGTTGCATTCCCTTTTTCCGTTTCCTGGCGTGACAAATCGGCTAAAAACAAGGATTGAGTACGAAGGGCCTTATCGCGTTCATTCTCGGCGCTCTTTTTCTGAGCAATCTCCTTCTTTTCAGATTCTTCTGCCTTTTGGGTTTGTTCATTAGCCTCATTCCATTGCCAAAAAGCTAAACATGTTAAGATTATAGCGATAATCATACCTGCTGTGAGCGAAACCAAAGTCATATTCCGCCGCTTACGAACGGCCATTTCTGCCGCATCAGCCAAAGCCACACAAGCCATCACATAATCAGCTTCCAACTGATTTAAAAAGCCAGTTTGTCGCGCCAACACCTTGGCATCTTCTAAACGAACACCTTTATGTATCAGATCATCGGTTGTTTTTCCGCTATCATCCCAAGCGAGGGCCGCTTGCCGAATCGTTTGTCGCAATTGTAGGTTACTACGGTTTTCATCTAACCAATTTGCTAATTTAGGCCAATAGCAGATTAACGCTTCATGGGCGACTTCGACTTCTTCGCGCTGGGTAACTTTGTTTACACTGGTGACAACCAATCTCGCATCGGCTAAATGTTTGACCAATTTCTTAGTCACTGACAGTTCGCCACCCGCCGGCACCAATTCTTCTAAGCCCACGCGACGGCACGTATCCCTACCGCCTTTTCCTTGAATCGCATTCTCATCCAAGCGCGTTAATCGGATAAAGATGCTTTTAAATTGGGCTCGCTCCTCTGCGGTGGATAACTTGTTGTAGTAAAACTCATTGGCCGTTTTCGCAATCGCTTGCTTGATGCCACCAATGCCGTTACGATATTCAGAGGCTTTGAGCCAGCGACCATGACGGCGTTTCCACAATTCTTGCAAGCCATGTTGCAATAGCGGCATCGCGCCCGCTTCTTCTTTAACCTCATCTAAAATGGTATTGCTCAAATCGGCCTCAAAGCGGAGTCCCACTTTATTGGCTTGCTGTTCCATTGCGCCCCGCAATTCGGCCGTATTCATAGGCCCAATCAAGCATTGCCGCGCTTTCATCTGCGTTTTGAGGGCATCGTAAGGCGCACATTCTCCCCAAAAGTCGGCCCGCATCGTTATCACAACCGGCTGTTGTTGGCTGAGGCTTAATAACTGATCAATGAACTCTTGCCTTTCTTCTTCCACCGCACACAGGGTAAACAGTTCTTCAAATTGATCTACCACAAACACCGTGGATTGGTTTTGCGCTTGGGCTTTCGCTGTGCTGAACTGGGCCAGCGGATCAGAACCGGGTGTTAAGTAGGCCAGCTGAAGCTCAAGAGATTGAGCTTGCATTTGTGGCACCACACCGGCAAGGACAAGGGACGATTTACCACAGCCAGAAGGGCCTAACACCGCTAAAAATTGATATTCCATCAGTTCTTCTTGTAGTGCCTTAATCAGTTTGTCGCGTCCAAAGAAAAATTCTCTATCCTCTGCATGGAAAGGGTATAAACCCATAAAAGGGCAACGAGCCTCATAGTTGGGCGGTGTTTGACCAAAAGCGAGGGCGTTAAAGTTGAGATCGCTCACTTCTTGACAAAGTGTGTTCATTTTAAGTAAGGCTTGTTCTCGCTCCTGACGCGCAATGTCAGTCAAGTCCTTTTTATCCGCCCCAAGTTTTCCTTGTATATTTTTTGCGTCTTTTTCAAATTCTTTCTGTAATACGGGTGCCCGGTCTTTAAGCAAAGTCCGGAGTTGCTCAAGACCATATTTTATTTCGAGGTTGGTTAAATCACGATCCAGTGAATGACTAAACAAAGCTTGTTCGGCGAGACGGCTAAACAAGGCGGGTACGATAATGTCGTTGCGGCCCATCAAACCAGCAGTCGCTTCTGCCAAGGCTAAATCGACATGGCCTGATTTTCGTAATTGTTGGTAAAAACGCATGCCAAGTGCGAGGGCCGTTGTCATCGTCACTTTTTCAGTCATGGCTATCACAGCCGGGATCCCTAATTCTCGCACCAAGCGTTGACCTAAACCACCTAAAGCCCCTTCCGCTTTGGGACTGGCACTTTCGCAGGTGGACAGGAAGGCAAAATGCGGCAAACCGCGTGGCCCTTCTAAATTCTTCAATTGACTTATCAGTTCAGTACCCGTTACTATTTCACTTTGATTATCCGCATTGGCCCAGTAAAGGGCGGTCTCTCCCCCGTCAATGACTTTTCCATGAGCAATAAAGTGCAACAACGTGTATTGGCGAACCGTTAATTGGCGACAAAGTTCATCTAAAGTAGGTGGCCCGATAGCCTCGGAAAGGGGGGCTAACACCTCACAAGGAATGTCACCGAGCGCTTCGCGTACCCCAGCCACGCTTGCTTCGACATCAAAGGCATCTAAACGATATTTGCCTAAATTTTCTGGACTGGCGGCCAAAACGAGTGCCCGTAAATCATCCTTGCCAATCGGAGGAAAACGCTTATCAGTGCTGGCCGGAATGTACATAGAAAAAGGTAAGCCTTGATCTAGCCTTAAAAAATTCCACTGACCGTCTTTGGGGGCGCAGAGTCGTTCCCACCGTAAGGTTTTCAGTTCAATATCTTCGGCTTCGACAATCAATAATATCCGTAAACCGTCCTTGCTCTCCCCCCAAGCTCTGTCAAAGGCAACACGCACTTCGCCTTGAAAGAGTTTTTTGCCCAAGAAGGTGCCATAGTCTTTGGGCTGTCTGAGTAAACTTCGCAGTTCTTCTAAGTCCGTCTGATTTAATTGGAAAGTGCTTTCATGCCGAATCGGCAAGAGTACGCCTTGCGGCTTTCGTTCAACAACAATTGGCCAGCTTTCTGTTGATTTTCGCTGGATGGTGATTTCAAATGTGTTCATGGGTTCTGTTTACCATAACTTGACAAAGAGTTTATATTAGCCACGGAAATACACGGAAATACACGGCATATTTCTGTGTTCTTCGGTGTGTTTCCGTGGCAAAATGGTTTAACTCAGTGTTTTCAATTCATCCACTAAACCCTTTGCTGATGAAGTCGCTGTCTTAAATTGTTCCTCTTTATCAGCTAAGAGTATGAACTGTTCTAGTGCCTCAGTTAAGCGATTTTTGGCTTGCTTAAGTTCGGTATTTTGGGGTTGTTCTGTCTTGGGTGTTGGTTGAAAAGTGACGGGGTCTATGATCGGACACTTAGAATCATCGGTATCACCAAGCATTAATCGTACTGCGGGATCGCCGATAATGGCATAATTACGCGCATCATTGTTGGCTGTCCATAGCTTAGACAATTCAAAATCATTGACCCGTGCGCCATATTTGATTTCTTCTAGTTGTGCATTGAGATCAGAGGAGATTTCGGCATAACGCACATTGAACTTATCAATGGCTGAACCTATTGGATAGCCTTCCATCAACCGTTTCAAAGTATCTTTAAAAACCGTTAATTGGGGCCCGGCTTTTGCCGAAAAGAAAGAATAGCCCCAAGCACGATCAACATGACCGACTGTGGCTAGCGCACCGCCTTTGGGATGACTGAGTAATCTTCGTGGTAATTGCGCTATAAAAGCGTGTGGTGCAATGGCTAAACGTTCATCGTACTTTCCGTGTGCAAATTCATCCAGATGAGGCGTGCCAGCCCCATAACAGGCAAAGTGAAAACTAATTAATCCGAGTAAACCAGCATCATTGCTGACATCGTCGGCTGAAAAGTAAAAGTCTTCTGGAACCCGTTTGCGCCTCCATTCTCCGGGGCCGGGCCAGTTTTGACATAGCAGGGCTCCTTGGTGAGGCAATTGGCGTGAATCACTAAAGCTCATGCCATGACTGGCCGTAAAAAGTAAGCTTGGGGTATCGTTCCCGCCTAACAGTTGCTCTAATTGTGCCTTAGTCGCCTCCTCTTTTAGGAAGGTTTGTATTTGCCAATCGGGTTGATCTTTGGCTGCCCAGTCGGCTAATGGCGCAATGAGTTGGTCAGCACTGAGTTGAGTGGCGCGATCACCACTGTTGCGTACTCCAAAAAAACTCGCTCGGCGCGGCAAGAACAGTTGACCGGTTTCAGCCGCGACCACATTGTGAGCATATTGTGCATATTCGTCCAAAGTCTCAAAATAAAGACGACCGACGGCATATTGGATATCCAGTTGGTACTGAAAACGATAAGGAATGGTTTCCGGATCACCAACAATAAGCAAATAGTAGGGCATTTTATCGGGATCAGCCGGCCCAAAGGCCTCATTGTGTCGACCTAAAAACTGATTTTTGGATTCACCCGGCCGATAAGCTTTAGTACCTGTGTATTCCTGATAATAGTGTTCATGCTGCTGGGTAGCTTGTTGTTGCCGATGTTGTAATAATTCACTGAGGGCCTCTTTGATAGTCGGATCAGCACCGTAAGCAAAAATAACTCCCCAGCCCGTTTCGGCGATATTTTTAGGGTCAATACCCGCCATAACGTCAAATTCAGGCTCTGTATTTATTTTTTCCTCCAAATCGTCAAGATGAGCCTTATCGAGTTTCTCACCTTGGGCCATTTTGGAGACTTGCTCAGGTGTCAAAGGAGGCTGTAAATAGTCGCCGGATGCGCCATCAATGCCATTAAAAACAAGTGGTTCTGTACTCATTGTTTTTATACTCCTAGTGCTGCTGACCAAACCGCATGAGCGACTTCTGGTTTGTCAAAATCGCTATGAGCCCCTACTGTATTTCTCTTCAATAAACTCGCATTTTCATCACGAATAAACGCGCTACTTTCCAAGTTGTAGATTTTGCCAGATTCAAACGAATACGACTGATTAGAATGGCGCATCTTCATCTCGACAATATCAAGTCCGGTACCCTGAGCGCCAAATTCGCCTACCGCACCGTACTTTGGTAATTCACCGAGCGCGTATTCTATTTGACTATGGAGTCTAGAGATTGCATAAAATATGCCAATCGCGGTGTCATGCTCAGATTGGGTGGTGACGATTGGCCCGGCCACTTTGCCATCTGCAATGATTGAATGAAAATAACCCGCACGGTTCTTGATTTTGGGAATCTTTGAACAGTAAGACCAAAGTGATAACGCACCTTGTACTAAGGTCAAAGAATTGATAGGGCGGACTAAAGTGCCCTGGCCATTAGGCCCCGCTAAGCTCGCAGACATCACAACACATCCAAAACTATGACCCATCAGGTGGAATCGTACATTATCAGCTGCGCTTTGTTGGAGTGCGTTCAATAATTCAAAACCACCGTTTTCACCGAATTGGCAAGCACGTTTTTTCGTTGCGCCAAAAGAAATCGTGCGTAGAGACTCAAAAATGGGCTGATTGAAAAAGTCTCCTATCCCGAAACTAACCGGCTCTGCTTGTTCATATGCCGATTGAAATATCGCTTCTGGATCAAAGGTTTCACGATCTGCCCCTGGCGCACCACCGACACCGTCATAACCTAAATCAGCCTCTTGGTTTAAAACTTCGTAGGCTTGGCGTACTTCGGAGGGTAATTCGTCTGGTGCTATATTGTCTATAGCCGAGGCAAAAAGGGTACGTAGTGCCTCCCGTGCGACTTCTGTGTCAGCAATGCGTTCAGCATATTGATCGATGATCTGCTCTATCGGAGAATCGGCAGAGGTGTCAAAAGACACCGAAACATCGTCTAGGTTTTCATCGCCAAAAGGTTTACTGGGCCAATGTAGGGCAATCAGCAAAGGGCGAAATCCTGGCCTCGCTTGCTTAATCTGGTTGATATCGGCCTGATTGGCAGCCATAGCACTAATCCAATTGTTGTACTGTCTTTTGGCAGTGGGCACATCACCCATCCAGCCGTGGCTCATTAAGAAGATATCGGTGATAGGATTGTCGGATAAGTCTTTTAGTACCACCGGGCTCATCAAACCATTCAGACCATCAGGATCATCCTCGCGTTCTTTACCCTTCGCGTCAAACGATATCAGGTAATATTCTAATGAGTTGGCTTTTTCAATTGGCATTTGACTACTCCTTATTAACAATTAGGGTAAAAGTTCGTCTCCTCCGTAATAGCCAAGATAATCTTATCAGTGGAAGTTGGGTATTTTATAGCGTTTCCCGATTGCATAAAGTATACCTTGGAACGCGCAAAATAAATTTTGCACTCCAAAGGCCTTCGCAAAATAAATTTTGCACTCCAAAAGCCGCAAAATAAATTTTGTACTCCAAAAGTCGCAAAATAAATTTAACTCATGCTTTCTGTTTCCAAAACCTTCCGATATAATTCGGCAGTTTTAACGGCAACCTTTTTAATATCAAATACTTGTTGAAAACGTTCTTGGCCTATCGTTCCCAAATGACGGCGTAAAGGGGGATTATCAACCATTTCTTGTAAAGCTTGTGT
>JAYQWI020001285.1:0-6815 GCA_035871815.2 Candidatus Parabeggiatoa communis | reverse complement strand
GTCACCGCAACCGATCGTGCCGGCAACATCAGTCGCCAAGAAAACAGCTTCCGCGTCAACGCCCCAGATGACACCAGTCCCCCAGAACTCGTCATCCACAGCCCAGAAGACGGCACAGAAATCACCGCCCCCACAGACTTTGTCGCCACCATTGCAGACGACAGCCTAGTCAGTTGGCAACTCGCCGTCAAATCCGTCAGCAACCCCGGCCTCACGATCTTAGGAAGCGGCAGCGATCCCATCGCAAACCAACCCATCGCCACCTTCGATCCCACCATGCTCACCAACGGCCTCTACCAGGTCATTTTTCAAGCCGTCGATGCCAATGGCAGAAGTACAGGTATTTCAAACACTTACCGGGTAGCAGGTGATCTCAAAGTCGGAAACTTCTCCTTCACCGTAGAAGATATCTCAGTAGATATGATGGGTATTCCCCTCAAAGTGCTACGCACCTACGACACCCGTCGCAAAGGAGAAGCCCTATATTTTGGTCAAGGTTGGAGCATCAACTACCAAAGCATCAAAGTCGAAGAATCACGAGTCCCCGGAAAATACTGGACAGTCAACACCTACGGTAGGAAGTTCTCTCAAAAATTATGCATTGAACCATTAGGTTCTAACCAAGTTACCGTCACACTGCCATCAGGCCAAGTAGAAGCTTTTGAAGTCGGCACATCCCCAAGCTGTCAGACGGCTTTTCAAGGCATATCCCGTCAAGTCCAAGTCGTTTTCAAACCCGTCAACGGCACCTTCTCCCAGTTAGAATCACTAGATGCCGATGCCAACATTTATTTTGATGGCAATTCATTGCTAGAACCAATGAACGACATGCAGCTGTTCAACCCCAGCCGCTACAAGCTCACCACACAAGCCGGCTATGAATATGAATTGGATGAAAACTTCGGCATCAAAAGCCTCAAAGATCCCAACGACAACACCCTGACTTACACCGCCGAAGGCATTATTCATTCCGCCGGCAAAAGCATCCTGTTCACCCGCGACTTTCACGGCCGCATCACCAAAATCACCGATCCCAGCGGCAATAACCTGAAATACCAGTACAACACCTCAGGTGATCTGGTAGGTTCCACCGATGCTATCGGAAACACAGTACGTTATACTTACAATAGCACCCACGCCATGACGGATATCATCGATCCGCTAGGCCAGAAAATGGTGCGTAACCTCTACGATGATGATGGCCGCATGACGGGACAAATTGATGCTGATGGCAACCGCACCAACTTCAACCACAACCTCAAAGGCCGCCAATCCCTCGTCACCGACAAACTGGGCCGAGTCACCCAACTGTACTACGGCGGCCGAGGCAACGTGATTACCCAAGTTGATCCGTTAGGAAACATCAGTTATTCCACCTACGATCAATTCGGGAATCAAATAAGCGCCATCGATCCGTTAGGCAATGCCACCTTCTTCAAGTACGATGACAAGTTCAATCTGCTAGAAGAAAAAGATGCCGAAGGCAACGTCGTCAAGTACACCTACACCAAAAAAGGTCAGGAAAAAACCCTGACTGATGCTCGTGGGAACACCTTTGAAAACATTTATGATTTTCAAAACGACTTCAACTTGGTCAAAATAAAAGATCCGTTGGGCAATGAGATCAAAATGACCTGGGACAAAGGCCAAGTGACTTCTGTCCGCGACGCATTGGGCAATGTGACTCACTTCACCTACGACAAAAGCGGCAACAAGCTTTTGGAAAAAGAACCGCTAGGCAACACAAAAACGTACACCTACGACGACAACGGCAATCAACTGAGCTATAGTCGTAAACGCACTGATGCTTCAGGGAATAAAGTTGTCGAAACCACGTTTTATGAATACGACAAACGCAATCGCCTGATTCAAACTACCGATCCCTTGGGCAACAAAACCAAGAAGGAATACAACACCCTCGGCCAAGAATCAGCCCGTATTGATGCATTAGGGCGACGCACAGAATATGCCTATGATGTTGACGGCAATCTAACTGAAACCCGTTATCCTGACGGCACTAAAGATACCCGCAGCTACGATGCCGAAGGAAACCTCCTCTCCATCACCGATGCCGCAGGGCAAACTACACGCTACGAATACGACAAACTGGATCGTCAAATCAAGGTGATATACTCAGACGGTAGTTTCAGCCAAACTGAGTATGATGCAGCTAGCCGCGTTGTAGCCCAAATTGATGAAAACGGGAACCGCACTGAGTTCAAATATGACAAAGTCGGCCGTCGTATTCAAACCAAGAATGCATTAGGGCAAATTACCACAAATGCCTACGATGCTTCTGGTAACTTGGTTTCTCAAACAGATAGCAATGGCAACACCATTACCTATCAATACTCTGCCCTAGATCAGCAGATCAAAACGATCTATCCGGGCAATTTGGTTAAAGAAAATGTCTATGACAAAGCAGGCCACTTAGTAGGTGAAAAAGATTTAGCTGGCCGTGAAACCCAATACAAGTATGATGCTGTGGGGCGTTTGACTGAAGTTCTCAAATTCCTTTCTGAAAAACCCGTCAGCACCACTTTCGCTTACGACGAAGTCGGGAATCGCATTAGCCAAACCGATGCCAATCAGAATACGACAACTTGGACTTACGACAAGCTAGGGCGTGTTCTTAGTCGGACGTTGCCACTGGGCATGACAGAAACCTTTGTCTATGACAAAAAAACGGGTAACTTGCTCAGTCATACCGATTTCAACGGTAAAACCAGCACTTTTAGCTATGACCCAAACAATGATCGTCTATTATCAAGCACTTATGCCGATGAGCCCGTGACGAAATTCACTTATAACACGGTTGGAAATCGTCTCACAACAAGCACATCGAATGGCACGACAAGCTACAGCTATGATAAGCTTCATCGCTTAGTCAAGGAAGTTAAACCCAACCAGGCGATTTTGGAATATGGTTACGATAAACTCGGTAATCGCACCCTGTTCAAGTTCACTGAGCCTACTGGCACAGCCGCTCAAGTGCAATACCAGTATGATAAGCTCAATCGCTTGAAAAAAGTCATCGCTCCAGATGGTGAAACCATTTACAGTTATGATGCTGTAGGTAATCGTCAACAAGTGGTTTATGCCAATGGCACCAAGACTCGTTATGCTTATGACAAGCTTAACCGCCTTACCTCATTAGAAACACGCAAACCCGATAATAGCTTATTAGCCAGTTATCAATACACGCTTTTGCCAACTGGCCATCGTAGTCAGATCGTTGAACATAGCGGCCGCGTCATCAACTACACTTATGATGATCTCTATCGTCTTAAATTCGATAAAATCAGCACAGCTGATAGTGATGTTGTCTTTAGTTATCAATATGATGCTGTAGGTAACCGTGTTTACAGCATAGAAGATGGTGTTCACACCAAATATACCTACGACACCAACGACCGTTTGCTGAAACAAGGTGGTTTTGAATACGAGTATGATGACAACGGTAATAGCATTCGTATTACCGAAGAAAATCAAGCCATGCGTTTAAGTTATGATGGCAATGATCGTCTGATAAGCATCATAACAGAAGAAAATGGCCAAGTCACCAGCACTATCACTTATGCCTACGATGCCGAAGGTGATCGTGTCCAAACCAATGCTTCTGGGCAAGTTACCCAATATGTGGTAGATAGCAATGATAGGTTGTCACAAGTCATTGCTGAACTTGATAAAGAGGGTCAAGTTCGAGTAGCTTATTTGCATGGTGATGATCTCATCAGTCAATATCGCGGTAATGATATCCATTACTACCACTACGATGGGTTGGGTAGTACCAGAGGTTTAACTGACCAAAATGCTACTGTTAGCGATGCCTACAATTATGAGGCGTTCGGTGGTTTGTTAGAACAAACAGGCGAAATCAAGAATAATTACCTCTACACTGGTGAACAGATTGATCCGAATACGGGGAATTATTATCTGAGAGCGCGGTATTACAATCCTGTGAGTGGGCGTTTTCTCAGCATGGATAGTTTTGCTGGTATCCCGCAAAACCCAATCACACTGCATAAGTATCTGTATGCGAATGCTGATCCGCTTAATCATACCGATCCGAGTGGTAAGTTTTCGATTGGTTCAATGAGTGCATCCTTTAAGATTGCAGGCATATTAACACGTCTAAACACATTAGCAAACACTATTAGTACAACTCACGACGTGTTTAAAATTGCTACAGGTCAGAAAAAGCTTTCTGCTAAAGAGCTTGGAACTGCTGTGGTAGTATCTTTAATTGGAGCAGCCGGGAAAGGAATAATAAAAAAACTTGCTAAAAAGGCAGAAAAAAATCCTCAATACGTCAATTTGGCTAATGCTCAGCGAACCTTTCATATTTTATATGGTGAAGGAAAAGGGAGTGGTGGGCACATGTGGACCTTTAAAACCTTGTTCAATGGGAAAAGTAAATTCCCAGTTCATTGGCGAGGCGATAGAATTATGCATGCTGTTTCGGATGTTGCTACTAGTCCTAACTCAACATGGAAGCAGCAAACCGGTGCGAATGGCTCAATGTATACTAAGGCGGGAAATCCATCGAAATTTGTAGTTGAAGGTGTTTCAGATGGGATTAAAATACGAGTTATAGTTGAACCAGCAGGGCGAGGGATCGTAACTGCCTTCCCAATAAAATAAAAGGAGTTAAATTTGGGAGTACCCTCCATCATAATTGCCTTATTCAAGATGTATTGTATTGATATTATTGCATAAATAGGCAAAGGTAAAGCAGTTGACAGTTTGCGTTCTCCCTATTTTTTTTGATTGATATTTTTTACTAGTACCACACGTCGTTAATATATCGGATAATAATTATAGCTAACTCATTGATTGTAATTGTAATAAATAATCGGATAAATTTACGGTGTGTGGTATCAATCTATATCATATAGTTTAACTTTAGAATATTCATTAAAATTATCCAAAGCCTTGTTTTCGACAAATTATTATTTATTTGATTTGATTATAAAATGAATCCGAAACGTCAGATATAATTATGCCAAAATTTCAGCCTATTTTGTGCATACTAACTATCCACTATTTGAAAGGGGGCCTAAATTTGTTTTTTAATAAAAAATTTAAACTATTGAAAGAAGTTTTAGAGGATTCAAAAGAATTTCTTTCAATTGATGATTATGAAAATGCGACAGTTCTTATTGATAATAATGAGAGCTTATTGGGCTTGGAGTTAATATGTGAACAACTATATGAATATGACAGTAAAATACCTAAAAGCCTATATGAAAAAGTTGAAAATTTAGGGAAATATTATGAACTTGATTGTAAAAAGTTGGATTTGATTTCTCAGCTAATCGTTAATGATCGTTAATCAAACTCAACAACCATTTGTTAAAGCTACTCTAGGCATACATATTTTAAAAATCACATTTTAAATCAAGGCCTTAGTAGAAGAACTGGGCAATCAACCCGTTCCCATATTTAACTGGGTACGGAACGAAATCGCCTTTGTTCCCAGCTACGGCGCAATCCAAGGTGCCCAACAAACCTTACTCACCCGCCGAGGCAACGCATTCGACACGGCCAGCTTGCTGGTAGCCCTATTCAGAGCCGCCAACATTCCAGCCCGTTTCGCCTACGGCACCGTCCAAATCCCGTCCCAACAAGTGATGGAATGGGTAGGCGGTGTAGAAACCCCAGAATCGGCCATGCAATTGCTCAGCCAAGGCGGCATACCCAATCGTGCCGTGATTTCAGGCGGCCGGATCAGCCATTTAATTCTGGAACACCTCTGGACAGAAGCCTGGGTAGATTTCATTCCCTCTCGTGGCGGAAAACACCGCGAAGGTGATAGCTGGATACCCCTAGATGCCAGCTTCAAAATACCCGAAATCAATGCCGGTTTAGAATGGCAAACCCAACTCACCTTCAATCCCGAAGAACTCGCCACTCAACTCAAAACTGAAGAGGCTGACTACGATGAAACCGGCCTAACCCGTTTAGACGACACCGTCTTACAAAACACCTTAAACGGCCAACAAAACACCCTATCAGAATGGATAACAAACCAAGGCCTAGAAACCTCAACCTTAGGCCAGCTACTCGGTCAACCCCAGATTCTGGAACTCAACCGCCCCGTGCTCACGGCCAGCTTACCCTACCACCTGGTTGCCCGCGTAGACAATCAATCCAGCTTACCGGCCACTGTCCAGCATCACTACCGTTTCACCCTTTATGAAAACGCCGCCAAGCGGGCTGCCGGCCAAGCGGCATTAGATTATACCGTCAGCTTACCCCAGTTAGCCGGAAAAACCCTCTCGCTCTCCTTCCCACCCGCAGCCCAAGAAGATGAAGCCGTCATCAACAGCTTCCTCCCCAGCGGCAACCTGACAACGGCCCAACTCCCCAAAAGCCTTCCCGGCTACTTGATCAACCTCAAGGCAGAATTACGCTTAGGCCAAGAAGTGGTAGCCAGCGCCGGGCCTTATGTCATGGGTGTTCAAGGCCTCAGTGAAACCATTTACACACCCCCCACCTTAAGCGAAGCACGCAGCCTCAGCCAACCCATAGTCGGAGAATACCGTGCCATCGGGATGGACTTACAAGGCGGCCTCAGCCATCGCCTTCAAGCCGTCAGCCAGCGTCTTACCCAAACCGAAGCCGCCCTCGACACCGAAACCGCAATCACACGGCATGAAATCGTAGGCTCACTCCTGACGGCCAGCCTAGACAGCTACTTCGCAGCCAATGAAGTCTACGACACCTGGCAAGCCAAAATGAGTGATGTCGTTGCACACCGAGCCCCCTCAATGGGTTCCGCCCGCACCGTGCTCACCACCGACTTCGTCGTA
>JAYQWI020001284.1:0-7018 GCA_035871815.2 Candidatus Parabeggiatoa communis | reverse complement strand
TTGAGTGTTTCCATAGTAAAAACCTGTAAGTGACTAACCTAACTTTTAATTATCAATCATCCCTTGTTTCAAATCGTTTGTCAAAATCACGAGAGTCAGTCAAGTTTTTAATATCAAATCATATAGGAATCACCCGCTTACCCACCATCCCAATCTATCATATTGGTTCAAGCAGCAATAGGAAAACAATGACGGGCAATGATTCGCAAGCACAAGCTGAATTGAGTTGATTGGGTGGGGGATTTTGGAATATAAAGGTAATTGTTTTTTACCTTGTTTGGGAGGGATAATTATCTCATTTAGCTATTAAAATAGTGAGTGATAATTTTTTGCGTCTTTGCAAAGATAAGTCAGATGAAAGCTAGGGCAAAGCGCCAATCCTTCAATTGTTGGTTTTTAATGAGCTTGCATTACTGAAGACTCTTTAAAAGCAACTAAATTGGAATGCTCACTATGGGTAGTGATGTTAGCAAATATCCACCCACTATTTATCACTACCATTTTATGATTACTATCGTATTTTCCAGTTACCATTATCTTGACGACAAGCTGTACCTGTCAACGTTTCTCTTTTACCATCAATAATGCCTACAGTCTGATACTGACGACAAGTACCACTAGAAGTATTAGAAGTATTATTCACAGTCATTGCGTATGAATTTCCCTCACTGTTCGTCCAATTCGTGGATTGCCCATCAGAATAATTTTCAAGAACATATTGCTCTTGTTTTTGATCTACTTTATTCATACTCAGATGATGATAAATGGCAGCACCTATTAAGGCTGTTCCAAATGCTCCAAAAAAAAGAACTTCTTTTTTATTACAAGCTGATAGAAATATAAAGCAGGTGATTGTTAAAACACTAATAAGCTTAGCATTCATAAATGTTTCCTTCTTAATAGAAAGGTAGAAAGATAGCCCAAATCATTTATGGCTGAAACCTCTTTTTAAAATTATAGAGATATCAGCCTAAAAAATCTTCTGGATAGATAGCCATAAGCAAGCAATCAGTATTTCTTTATTACTCGCATGTAATACCCGTGGGCCGCCTACAACACAAAATACCACCCTGTTTCATAAAATAATGAGGGCATTCATCTATGGCATCTCTCTGTGCTTGATCATCACACGTCGTTCTTCCCGTTGGGCTTCGACAACAAAGTACCCCACCCGGTTTGTAAAAATAATAGCAACTATCCGGTTGAGGTGAAGTCATCCACGAGGCAGCTGGTTCAATTTTAACTACCGTTTGGGGGTTTTGTACCATCCCGTTGGGTAAGTCAATAGGTGCCTCAGCAACTTTCATAATGGTGTACCAATTTGCTTGCTTATGTGAAGCCAGTTCTTGGTTTAAGCTTTTCAAAAAGCCATAAGTGAAAAATCCCCCGTCTTGAGCATTGCCCCAAGATGATTGCCCTGGCTCAGAACCTGAAGCGATGATGTGGCCACGATAATTTAGAAACAATTCCCTATAATCTTTTGTAATTGATGTGCCACTGCTTTGGCCGCCCCTAGATTCAATAATGGAAAACCGGTTTGTAAAGTTATTACAAGCATCTGCTACAGCTAAAAAGAAACGCGGTTTTTTATTCTTAAGTGTGCGAACAACAGAATTTAGTGGAAGATAGCCGTCTTCTAAAGATAAAGAAGGCCATTTTGTGCTGGTATCTGAATGACTACCATGGCCTGCGTAATAAAAAATGATCACGTCATCTGATCTGATTGACAAACTTTCAATAGCGTTCAGAATGTTACGCCGACTCACTTCATTTCCACTAATAGAACGTCCAGCAGTGGATAAATTTGCATATCGGGAAATATCATCCACTAAACCTTGCATCTTTCCCAAATCTATTTTCGCACTATCACCGATGCTACGATCATGAGTATCCGCGACAATAATGGCATGAAGTGTGGCTGCTAATGATCCTACTGAAAAAGCCATCAATAAGAACATTAACAGGCTATAAAACATTTTGTGCCATTGGTTTTGATTTATCATAATACCTCTTTATAGTGTGAAAGTACCATTGTGATACTTAGTTTGTACCGGAACCCTCTTTTGAAAATAAAGACTTACCAAGTTTCAAGAGCGGTTCTTGAACGTAATCAAAATCTTCTAATTTCTCTTCACCCTTGTAAAAGAATAACCAAAGGTTGCAAGAAAAAGAAAAGAGAACTTCCACTGATTGCTCGTTTTTCACAAAATGAAAGCCCATCTCAGGAAGAAAACGACATCTTTTGGATGCTTCAAAATAGTAGCTTTTTTCAGAAAAAAACAACTTATGCAAGTCTTTTATTTCCACTTGAGTCAAATTTATTCCTTGTCCATTTTCCTCAATTGGATAATTACCCAACCTATTTTTCTGCGGCAAAGAAGGATTAGGTTTAGCTTTCACTCGGAAACTTTCCACACGTTCAGGTTGGGCAAGTATTTGGATAATTTCGCAACCGAGAAATGCCTGAACGCGAGAATCAACTTTTACATCAGAAGAAATTCCTTTGCAAGGTTGGGCTTGTTGTGTAGATTGTGTGTCTTCATTATCACGGTTTGTACGAGGTGCGGATTTCGCGTTATCAGGTGGTGCTTTTACCTGAGTGGGTGGTGCTTTCACTGCGTGACTGTTGGGATTTTCCCCTGCATAACCTATATCTGCATAACCTATATGAAGTGCAGTTAGCAACGAGATACCCACAGCACTTAAAAATATTTTATTCATGTAAGTCTCCTTGTGGAATAGAACGAAAAAAGCAAAATAGTTTTTTTCATTTTGAGCGAAGCGATAATTTTTTAGTCCACTCAAGTGTTATGAAGAGTTCTTGTGTCAGGGTTGAAAGATTTATTGTCCTTGTTCAAAATGACAAAGAACACGATAAAAAAACAGATTATAGATAAGGAATAAAAACGGTAACCATTTTCAAAGGTCAAAGGATGTGGCCTAAACAGAATTCATTTTCATTAATTACTATAAGTAAGAAAGAAGTGGGCAAGTGGAAGAGGCTTTATTCGGGTGTATTTTTCAACAAGCCGTCCCTCCGCCTGCCCATATTATCCCTCTATTGACCAAATTTTCGTTGAAATATCGGTTTTTGAGAGGGACAGTCACGACACCCAGGAGTTTGGATACACTCAGGAACATCAGGCGTTCTGCTACAATCAGTTTGTGACCAACTTCCTATAGCTTTAACATTAACTTCTGCTTGTGGTTGTTGTGTTTTTTGTTGATGTGGATTAGGTCTAAGGGGAATGGCTTGAGTCGCACGTTCCATAATTGCTTTCCAACTGGGTCTTCGATTTGAAACAATGAGTTCTTTATCCAATTCTCCCAAAAACGCATTGCTAAAGTAGCCACCCCTTTGTGGATCACCCCAAGAATATTGTCCTTCTATAGAACTAGAAGCAATGATAGTGCCTTTGGAATTTAGGAATAACTCCTGGTAATTTTTAGCTTTTCCTCCCGTTCGAGAACGTAAAAAACTACCACGATTTGAAGCCTTGTTACAAACATCTGCCATAATTATAGACAGACGCGGATTTTTATTCCTCAGAATATCCGCAATTTGAACTAAGGGCACGCTACCATTTTCTAAATGTATATCAGGCCATTTACTGCCTCCAGAATTAAATCCGTGACTTGAGTTATAAAACAACACAACATCATTTTGTTCAACGGACAAATTGTTTACAGCAGTCATGATACTACTTTTTGTGAAGGTATCTCCAGCAATAGAACCACCATTAAGAGATAGTCCGGTTTTTTGAGCAATTTCTTCTACTAAGCTTTCCATGCGTTTTAAGTCCACCTTAACACTTTCACCAATATTAGCGTCATCGGTATCGGCTACGATAAGGGCATGAAGAGTACCCCCGTCCCTGCGTCCACTAGCGAGATGAAAACGACGAGTAAAAATTTTACCGCTCCCCTCTGTTTTAGGAGATGAGCCACTACCAAATATACGACTAAACATTCCAGCATTTTCGGCTTTGGATGTGGGTTGTAAGCCGCCTACCGTAGTATTTCCGGTAGGTTTACTTGAAGATGAAAAACAAGCAGATAAAAGCAACACGCAACTCAATATTGCCAAAAAGTTAAGATGCTTTGAATTCATAGTCTAACCTCGTTGTTTAAAAAGAAATTAAGTTTCTACAGAATTCTCAGGTGTGTCTATAACGTCAGTTGGAGTTTCTGTAGGCGTATCAGATTCTTCTGTCGCTGTCTCTGGCATGTTCATATCTATTGGAAATAGAGCATTGAGGAAAGTTAATTCGGGTTGAATAGGATCGAAATCCTCCAATTTTTCTTCCTCTTCATAAACAAACAACCAAAGATTACAATCAAGAGAGAAAAGTATCTCCGCAGCTTCATCACCTTTTACAAAATGTAAACCCACATCAGGGCGAAATCTACACCGTTTTTCCATCCCAAAGTGGTAGCTATCCTCAGAAAAAACCAGTTGTTGGAATTTTTCTAAGTTGATACCTTCAAGATTAAGTCCTTGTCCATCCACTTTAATGGGAAAACGACCCAATCTACTTATTCTTGGTACAGAAGTATCGGCTTTGGGTATCAACAGAAAACTTTCCACCCGATCCGGTTGTGAAAAGATCTGCACGACTTTGCACGTAAGAAAAGTCAGAACGCGAGGAGAGACATTTGAGGGTATTCCCTCGCAATCCGGTACTTGTTCAGAAACAGAGGTTTGTTCTCCTCCATTATTGTCAGTCATATCTTCATCTTCAGTATCTCTAGCCCTTTTCAGGATCGAATTATCAATTTTCGCTGGTGCTTGAAATACTAACCCACGCTGGCTTGTTGTAGGCGTGATTTTATCGCTTGATGCCGGTGTGCGCTTCACAGCCGAACTTGGTACTTTTTTCGTCGTACCCACTGATGATGGTATTTGCTTTGTGACAGAATTTTGCACATTTTTCGCATCAGTACCCACCTGTGATTGAGTTTGCTTTGCCAGCGACGAGTTTTGCAGCTTTTCTGCTTTATTAGTTGCTAGTGGTGTTGGTTTTATCGCCATATTTTGATGATTTTCCGCACACCCTGAAAATAGTAGCAATAATAAACTCAATCCTAGCCCCCAAAAAAAATTCATTTCTTTTAGTCTCCTATACAACGATAAATCTTTGGACACAAGTTTTAGGGTCTTTGAAGTAAAAAATAAATCCTTCAAACCTTTATTAAAGGAAGATTTATAAGGCAAATACCTGACAATTTGTGTTCATGCACAAGCCTCATTTATTCGCAAATAAAATCAATTGCTTAGCTTTTTGAGGCCACTCTTAATAGAGTTTATACCGATTTAAAATAAATCATTAATTTTATTAATAATTATGATTTTTTATAAAATCATAAGTGCATCGGCGGCAGATTGTAATGAACTTGGGATAACATGTCACGTACTACAGTGTTGCATTGGGGTGTGACATGAAATGTATAGGTTTTGATGTTCACATTTTTATTTGCCAATTGCCTTTGAACACGGATTACTGATAATCATCGCCCATGCCTCTAAACTTTGGTGGCATATTATGACGAATTAAATTTATTATTTCCTTGATTTAGGTCATTTACTTTTGGTCTGAAAGGTAGTAAAGGATTTTGTTTCTCAAATTGAGAATTAATTATCAATGACCAATTATTAATTATCACCTCACATCAAGAATCGTGTTGATAGACTGTGATTTTATTTCACTGGCCTAGGTTTTTGATGCCCAAAATAAATCGGCTTGTGCAACAGCGGCAGATTGTAATGAACTTGGGATAAAATAATTAGGGTCAGAGTAAAATTAATTTTCTCCAAATACACAATCGCATTTCTCAGCCAAGCAAACCACTTGACTGAATGCTCTTATGATGTGAACCACACAGCCAACTTGGCTACAATATCTAGAGTCAGCTGCATAAGCCAACTCACACAGCTATCTTAAAAATTACCTCCTTTAGTTAGTGCATGAATACAACGAAAATTATCACTTTGAGCCACGCGGCCCACTTAGCGATAATTTCCATAAATAACCGCATCATCACTGGGGCAACCCTACGGATTGCCCCTACCTATTGAAATTCGGTCTCACGCAAAGTCGCAAAGGCGCAAAGTTTCAAGAGGAACTGAACTGAGCGTGTCAACGCGGCGGGGCTAGAGACTAAAAATGAATATTAACACGTTGATAATAATAAGATTTCTCCTTTAGTCGAAATGACACGCATAGTCGAAATGACACGGAGCAACATTAACCGTTATCTAATAGCGAACCATATCATTGGTTATTGGGGGTATCTCTTGATCCGTACATAAACAGAAATAATGTTCTCCATAAGAAGTGGGGCCCTGCCATTTGCGCCATTGAGCTTGGCACCAGCCCTTAGCAGCCCCCCATTCTATGTTGAAGCCTATTCGCCATCCTACCATATCGGTCGCACAAACATAAAACAATTTTTGGGTGGGGGGAATGAATACCTCCGGGTACCGCAAATTTATAGTCTGTACCTTGACAAACAGTAGGACAGAATTTGCTTATTGTTTCAAACCACTTCATATCGGCTTTTGCGACGGATGAAAAGCCCAAGCCCAGTGTGCCCAACAAAACCACCAAAGATAATTTGGCATAAGATTTTGACCTCATTAATTTGTCTCCTGTTAGGTCAGTTATCAGTTATCAGTTATCAGTTATCAGTTAAGCTTTCCCCGTCATTTTGAATGGAGCGAGAAATCTTTTAATTAAATAGGTTCACAAAAATACATTAACCTTTTTTGCCAATATCGAATAGTAGAAGGCTGGTGTGCAGCAAAAACACGCTACCCACCCGACAGAAAATCTTAAAAGACTTATGTGTACAAGCTTTGGTATCAGGTAGGAACGCTGTCAGGGTGATCGCGATCCCACCAATTAAGACTTGTGGAAACAAAGACTATTTCTATTTAGCTTCATAAGATGTGGATTGTTTATTTATAACGCTAAAGACGCTAAAGACGCTAAAGAAGTGCTCTCTAAAATTGATGTGT
>JAYQWI020001283.1:0-3658 GCA_035871815.2 Candidatus Parabeggiatoa communis | reverse complement strand
ACGGAACTGTAGGGGCAGCCCGATCGTGTTCGCCCCAAATTGTTGTCGCAAAACTCGGACATCTTCATCTGTCACATCAAAGGGTATGGCTTCCCATAAACCTTCAAGTTTTACGGGTTTATTGGCACTTTTCAGGCCATTTTGAGATTTAAGATAGCTCTCATTGTTAACATTAAAAATCAATGAACTATCTATTTAATAAAGCTCAAAAATAGTTCGTCGCAGAGCCAAATAAGATCAAAAACTTGATCATCGAGTATGAACAATTCTTTCCCTACTATAATCCTCTACAAATAGTGGTTTTATTAAATAATTTACCATACCACCAATTAAAGCATCAAGCCTACTACGATAAGGATGAGTAACTTGATAAGGCTTGCTCTTTGTATCTTCGTATTTCAGAGTAATTTCAGAAGAGTTAAAAACGATAGTGATGTAAACTTCTTTATTTTCAAATGTTGGTTTAAGAACAGATATTTCATCGCCTGTTTTTAAAACAAAACCAAGATAAAAAACTCTTTCTTGTCCATTGCGTTTTAAACTAAAGGCAGATAAAGGCCCATTGATATTATCAACGAAACCTACTCGATTAGTGGAATAGGGTGCTTCTAAAGAACCCAAAATTAAACTGATTACAACAATTGCCAATGCCAATAAAAAACCGTCTTTCAATAAGATAGTCCATAAATTTATTTCGTTATCACGTTTTTTTTCAGTCAGTGATCGCGAAAAAACGCCATTAATAAGTAGGTTATAGAGAGCTTTAAGTAAATTATAGATACCTTTAATAAACAGGTGACAAATACCTAGAACGAGCCATAAAAAAATCCAGAGGCCTACCAAAATTGGTAAATGTTCACTATGCCACTGTATCAGTATTCCCAAACCAGCAATTAGTACAAAAAACGCACTTATTAGCATAAATTTTTTATTAGAGGCAAAGCGCTTAATTGATAAAAAAAGATTAGCCAAAAATAGAGAAACAGACTTTAATTGATTTAAAGATTGAATCAATAAAGTACGCAAAATATTTAGAATTGTGAGTATTTTATTATAGGCAAAGTGTTTAATTGATAGAAAACTATTAGCCAAAAATAGGGGAAAAGACTTTAATTGAGTTGAAGATTGAATCAATACACTACGCAACATCTTTGGAATTTTTACTGACAATCTATTTTCCATAAACGTCAAAAACACATAATCCCGCAAGCCCTCTTTCGAGGCTTGTTTTTTCCATTTAGATGATAACCTTTGTTTCAAAGCAGAAAACATCTCTTTTAATGTTCTTTTGGGTGAACTTGCAATTTCTAATTGAAAATCAGATATAGGCTCCTTTGAAGCTTCCTCCAATAATGTTTTTAAAGCAAAGCGCACCTGATTTTCTTGAGACAAAGACAATTCTTTTATCAATTGTTGGCGCAACCAATTAGGCATATTTCCATACCGAAACCAAGGCAAACGTGCTAATTTAGCCAAGTTATCATTAGTCAATAGTTGATTGCCATCGCTTGTTTTGATCTGACGGCCTAAATAAAGCGTTAAATGCCAACGTAATTCTGGATACACGGCACAGGCACTGAACCAGTAATAAGCGTCTTCTCCCAAAAAATCGTGGACTTGTTTGAGTAATTCGGTGACTTTTGCGCGAGCGGGGGCATGGCGTTTTAACCACCATTGGGATAACTCATTGAAATAGTTAGAAAATGTGCTGACCGGTTCTGTCGCTTTCTTTGGATGGGGCGTGTCAGGTTGCCATGTTTCCGCCTTAATTTTTTCTGCCAGTGTCGTTAAGCCATTTTCATTCGCTGGCATGACCAGAAAGTTTGCCTTTTCTAATAATGCTTGATACCCCCCTTGTTCAGCTTGTTCTAAGGTGAAAAATGTTTTTTGTGTCCATACCGAAAATTGCTCTATCCAAGGCACAATGTCGCTAGTCATCGGATCAATCAAACCCTTGCCATCAGAAAATATCAGTAACCGATGGGCGGGATAATGATCAGCCAATTCTGTGAGCAACAACGGTGGCAGTTCATCGTTTTCTGGATAACAGTGGCGCGGATCACTATCAAAATAATAACGGGCTATAAAAACGCCTTGGGCAATGAGTTGATTGACTAAGGCATCAATTAAATGGCTATGATGATCCTTGAAAGTGGTTCTATCTATTAAGACTAAATACTCTGGAATCGTTTTAGCGATGCCCGTTACCGGCGTAAACCAACCCCCCGCTTTAATCGTGCGTTTTATCGTCGCTTTTAGATCAAGATAATCGGTTGCAATGGGCCTGTGTTTACGCAATTGTTGGGCAACTCGCGCCAAACCTACCGATTGAAATAGTTTGTCATCGATATCCTTGGCAAAGAATTGTTTGATATTTGGGGTTTGTGATGTGCTTTTCCTGGTTAAATAAGGTTGTGCCTGGTATCGCTGCCAGAAATACCAGAGTAGCAACGCGAGCAAGGGTAGCAATAGCAAAATAACCCATACCCACCCTTTTTGATAATAGGCTTGCTCTTCTATAAAATCGGCTTTATCTGTCAATCCTGTGTTTTCTGATAAATTGAGATTGGGTGCCGTAGATATTGTTGATGGTGATCCTTCTGAATCTATTGGCGTTGGCGTTATTTTTTGCGAGGCTGTTTCTGGGGTTTGGTTTATTCCCATTTCTTGAATATCAAAAAAGTGAGGAAAAACAGATAATAAGATAAGTGCAAGCGATGCTAAGAGAATAAACCATTTTAAATTTTTAATCGCCTGTTTTGTTTCTTGCCACACAGCGTGTAAAAAAGTGAGTCGTGTTTTCTCAGGTTTGACATTTTCTACTTGATTCACCCATTCATCAAAATGCGGGTAAAACGCTTCTTGTTCTTTGGGCGAGTGACACAGTATAGGCATTAACAGCGTTTTCATGGGGGCTAATGTTTTTGGGAGTTTGCCCTGCGCGGCTAAGGCGACTATCAAATCTTGGGCCGCAAAAAATTCTGTCGTGCTGATGTCATAGCCGGCTAGGCGTAAGCCTTCTATAAAAAGCGCGAGTTCGCCGTTATCTAAAATGTCGAGGGTGTTCATGGTGTTTTAATATAAGTATTTGATTTAAATATGATTTATAGTTTAAACGTGTTATCTGGTGAGTCTGCGATTGAAAAATAAATAAACGCTAAAGACGCTAAAGACGCTATCTCTCAATAGAAATATTTCATCCTTGCGTCTCTTGCGTCTCTTGCGTTGTACTATTTCGTTGTACGATTTTTAAGCCAATCCTCGAAAATGCTTTTAGCCATTTCTTGATCATCGGTATTGGTGACTAATGTACTCAATGTCCGTGATAAATCATCAGGATAGTGATACTCGCTGCTATTGCGCCCTTTAAACAGTTGATGCAATGTCATTAACCAATTCAATAATTTTGCGGTGGCGGGTTTTTCTCTCAATTGACTTCGCAGATCAAAAAATAAATCTAACGCATCGCTTAGCCATTCTGTGCTATTTTTGGCAATCTGCCCTAACCGTTTTTCCACAATTTGAGATAACACTTCCCGCTCTGGAAAAGGAATATTGTAATAAACACAACGGCGCAAAAAGGCTGCGGGTAAATGCTTTTCTGAATTACTGGTGAGTATCAATATCGGTTTAAACCGCGCATCCGCTACCCCAATTT
>JAYQWI020001282.1:0-5064 GCA_035871815.2 Candidatus Parabeggiatoa communis | reverse complement strand
CCCAGTACAAAATTGGGCTGGAGACTTGGGTGAATCTGGCTAATATAGTCTCGCCAAGCTGACGGGTGAAATAATAACCACGCCAGTAGTTGAACACTCGCAATGAGTGAATTGTTATGTAGTTCAGCTTTAGTTAACATTATTATATACCTAGGTTGTTGCGAATTATTCGAGTACAACGGATGATCTCGCTTCGCTCGTTACTGCGTTTCACGGAATCAACGGATTTTTTAAGTGCGCTGTCATTCGCTATAAACCTATCAGTTACTTTGCTATTTAGCATTCGTTAGTTATTGAAGCAGATATAAAAACGGATCAATCCGTTTCAAGCCTTCTGCTTTCCAATTATCACTGGTTTCACCATTTTCCAAAGCCTGTAATCGTTCATCACACAATATTTGCAATAAGGCTGGCCAACAGCCGCTGTTTTGTATCAACCAATTCGTTTCTTCTAGTGTCAAAGCCTTAGAAAAATGCCGGATCAAATCTTGTGCTTCCATTTCCGTTAAGGGCTTCAAATGAACGGTATGCCCAAAAATATTGAAAAAGGGCGATTCTTTGCAATTATCCTCAGCCAGTTTATGAATCGCTTCATGAGCACTCAAAACAAACCCCAATTTGCCATCCGCGCAATTATTACCTAAGGCTCGCATATTTGACCAAAATGTTGCGTCGAGCTCTGGAGATTGTAATCCGGCACCAATTTCATCCATCAAAATCACTGTCGGTTTATCCAAATGATCATCCAGTACCATTGAAAAATGGATTAAATCACAAGGTTCGGGAACAGGTAAATTGAATTGTTTCAAAATATTTGATAATAATGTTTCTGGACGCGACATCGTGGCCAACTGAAAATCGACAAAGGCAAATTGAAAATCCTTAGGCCGCCAATCATGCCAGCCTTGCGGTTGATCAGATCGCAAATCTGCTGCCGGGGTTTGACTCACATACTGTAAATACTTTAACAGCGACGTTTTGCCGCTGCGCCTGTCCCCAATGATGGCAATATGTTGTAAAGCCGCAGGTTGTTGCCAAGCCCGGCGAACCCGTTTTAAAACCTCTATGCGTCCAAAAAATTGGGCTGGATGAGAGGTCGGAATGCCAAGCAATGGCAAGGCTTGAGGTTTTTCAGGTAATTCAGGTCTGATCTGTGATTGTATTTTTATCATCGAATTGCGAGGGCGACAGCCAGCCGACAAAAGCAAGCTATCGCCATCATCATCCGTTAATTTTAAAGCGTTAATGATTTCAACAACGTTTTCACATCGCGGATTGGTCACCTCTTCATTTAACCAACGATTGACGCTGATGGGCGCGACACCAATTTTCTTAGCCAGTTTGTGGCAGTTAAAAGACTTGTCGTGCATAAAATGAGCGAGCAAGCCCCCAAAAGTAGGCGTTAAATCTTTGTTCATTAGACTCCTCCATAGCGAAAACAGGGGCGATGATATAGCATATTTTGAAACATATTAAGTCACATTTAAAGACATTTAGGTGAACATTAAATTGAACATTAAATGTTACACCATAGAAAGTATGCCTATTTAATCTCAAAGAGATTAAGTCTGATTTAAACTCTAGGTAGTACATTAATACCAAAGGCAGTCTGCCTATTTATTTAATAAATACAAAAACGGCTCAATGCGTTCTAATCCATCCGTTTTCCAATTGTCAGTGGTATCACCATCTTCTAAAGCAAATAAGCGAGCATCACAAAGCAATTGCAATAATGCTGGCCAACAGCCACTTTGTTGTAATATCCAATCAGTATCGGCCTCGCTTAATGCGTGAGAAAAACTGTTGATCAAATCTCGTGCTTCCGTTTCCGTTAAGGCCGTCAGATGTGCGCTATCTCCAAAAATAGTGAACAATGAAGGGTCTTGATCACATTCTTGAGCTAATATTTGAATCTGTTTTGGTGCCGTAATAACGATTCCAAGCCTACCATTCATACCACCATTGCCATTCGTTTTGGTCAACGCTAATAAACCTGACCAAAATTGACTATCTAAATCAGGGGCTTGTAATCCTCTACCGATCTCATCCATTAAAATGATTGTCGGTTTGTTCAAATGCTTAGCCAAGGTTGTGGAAAAATTAATCAAATCACAAGATTTAGGGATGGGTAAGCCGAGTTGTTCCAATATCGCGCTCAACAGCGTTTCTGGTTTAGACATAACAGCCAGTTGAAAATCAATAAACACAAATTGAAAATCACAAGGCAACCAATCCTTCCAGCCTTGAGGTTGTTCAGAACGTAAATCGGTTTGCGGTGTTTGAGTAATATATTGTAAATACTTGAGTAACGATGTTTTGCCACTACGTCTTTCCCCAATGACGGCAAGATGGCGTAATGCCGAAGGTTGCTGCCATGCCCAGCGGATTTTTTTCAAAACAGCGGTTTGTCCAAAAAACTGGCAAGGATGCGTGATCGGAATACCAGGAATGGGTACCGGTTCAGGTTGTTTCACTTCAATGCGCGCCTCACTCTGATCAGTAGACGGCCTATTCATTTCAATGATTTCAATGGTTTTAATTTTTCTCCCGCTAATCGGGTCCGGTATAACCGGCGGCGTACAGCCGGCCAATAAGAAAAATTCGTATTGTCGTTCAGGGGAGAGTTTTAAAATAGTGGCCAATTCGGCCACATTTTCACAACCAGGCCTTTTAACCACACCATCTTGCCAACGTTTGAGCGTAATACGAGCCACACCCAATTTTTGAGCTAACAGCGTGTTGTTAAAAGCGTTTTCATTTTTGTAGAGATCGAGCAAAACGCCAAATCGATAACATCCCACTAACGATAGCAATTCGTTTCGCTGTTCATCATTCAATTTAAAAACACTCACGAGTTTGATGACGTGATGGCAGTCATGATTTTTGATATCGTCACTTAGCCAAAGCTCAAGCATTTCAGGGGTGATATCAATTTGACAAGCTAACTCATTGATCCTTAGGTGATTGATTCTCATATATCGAAACAGCAATTCTCCAAAACTACGTTTTCTTTGTGGAAAATCTGTTTTCATGATGAACCTCCAGGTTATTCGTTATAGAAAATAATCATAGTGATTTTTGAATACATATCATGTCACATTAACTTAAGACATTATTGTACTCGAAACGTCATAGAAAAAGAGTTAAAATAAAAAATTTTGTTAAAAAAAGAAAGGGGCATATATAATGTTTCAGATTAATTACGGCAAAATTATTTTTCGCTTTAAACAGCTTAATTGATTAGGATTAAACAATGAAAGTGATTATCCTTGCAGGCGGTTATGGTACTCGCCTTGTGGAAGAAACTGAAAATCTACCTAAACCGATGATTGAAATTGGAGGTAGACCCTTGTTATGGCATTTAATGAAAATGTGTTCGGCCCAAGGATTTAATGAATTTATTATTGCTTTAGGCTATAAAGGCCAAATCATTAAACGTTATTTTCTACACTATCGCCAACTGGAATCAGATTTACAAATCAATTTAAAAACGGGGGATATCCACATCTTAGAGGAACCTTGTGAAGAGTGGATAGTGGATTTGGTGAACACTGGACGTAATACGATGACAGGGGGAAGAGTTAAACGTCTGCGTCATTTGATTAATGACACCATTATTTTGACTTACGGTGACGGCCTCACTAATGTTGATCTCAATCAATTAGTGGCCTACCATCGGGCTCATGGTAAATTGGCAACCGTTACGGCGGTTTTCCCCCCCACTTCACGTTTTGGTCAACTTGAATTTGACGGCAAACATGTGGCCTCTTTCCAAGAGAAACCGAGACAGCCCAATGAATGGATCAATGGGGGATTTTTTGTTTTAGAACCCGCAGCCCTTGACTACATTGAAGACGATTCAACCAGTTGGGAACGTGGGCCCTGTCAAAAATTAGCTCAAGATAAACAACTGATGGCCTTTCACCATCAAGGGTATTGGCAATGCGTAGACATTTTGCACGAACTGAGACAATTGCGTGAACTTTGGAACAACGGGCAAGCCCCTTGGAAAATTTGGTAAACGTTTTCAGTTATCAGTTATCAGTTATCAGTTATCAGTTATATTAAAAGCCACGGAATGACACGGAAAGCACTGAATATTTCCGTGTTTTTCCGTGTTTTTCCGTTGCAAAATCTGATAAAGGCAATGGTTTTGTTTTAAGGCCTTACAAGTTATCAGTTATAAAATGATAGGGCCTAAAACTTGTTAAAGTCTTATCCTTTATTATAAATAATCCTTGTAGTTATATCTATATTATCTGGAAACCTATAGAAACAAATCATTAGACTTGTCCCTAAATAAGGTAACTTGTTGAAATACGGTACACAAAATCAATAGCTTAGCTTATTAATGAACAAGTCTATTAAATAAACCTGATAACTGATAACTGATAACTGATAACTGATATGTTATGGAATGTTGGCATTTTAATCGGTGTATGTGTTGTTAAAGCCTATCGCACGAAAAAGACGCACGAAAGCCTGAGTCTTCAATCAGCCCAAAAGTTTGAACTGTCAAAAGACACCTCAAAGAACACACAAACCAATCACACCGAAAAACAATATGATCATTACTTGAACATTTGTACACTCAATTTGGGTATCACAGCCATCAGTCTGACTATTGCACTGACACCCACAGCCATCAATCTCGGCGGCGCTTTTTTATTCAATTTTGGCGTGCCGACTGCCATACTCATAAAATATATAAGTTTTTTTACAGGTATAGGCAATGCCATGTCTCCTTTAAAACAACTGAAACAGGAGAAAACGGAAATCAACACCTTGCCTGACTGAAATAGGCCTGTCGGGTGGGCGTTGCCACCCTATCAGGCTAATCGTAATCTGTGGGCCATTCGGGATGACGATAATGTTCAAACAATTGTGTGATTTGTGCCGGTGTCACCCGTGGTAGCGATAATTCTTCGGGTATCTTGTCTTCGTCGAAAAATCCGACATCAGAGGTTTCTATGCTCGTTGCCGCGCTTCCCCCTATTAGCTCACACAAAAAGAAAAGACTATAGACATTATATAAAAATTGAAGCCGATGATTAGGCACATTCC
>JAYQWI020001281.1:0-6726 GCA_035871815.2 Candidatus Parabeggiatoa communis | reverse complement strand
AAATTGCCAAGCATCTTGTCCAACACGCTTTGCCCATAACACTTGCCCATCCTGATTTGTTAGGATAATACCTACGTTCATTCTATAACCATCTGTATCAATCATGAGACTACTCCTTTTGTAAGATGAATAAGGGAGTGTAATTAATACTGATTTATATTACTCCATTACACAGCGATTACAAGCCTTAGTGATTCAGACGTTCAGATATCAATTATCAATTATCAGTTATCAATTTTTTGCCCCCGTTTTGGCGCGCAAAAACTTTAGCGTGGAAACAAGTTCTAGGCTAAAGCTTTTCAATCAATACCGTTGATATTCTTAATATATTATTGTGAAGAAGAATTAACAATTGCGGATTTGAGAAATGGCATGAGAGTTTGGGGCGCATTTCTAAAAAAAAGTCATCAAGATAAATTTTGAAGGCCCGAATGGAGTGCAAAATTTATTTTGCGAAGGCCAAAATTTTGAACGAAAATCGGGCAGAAGTAAATTGTTCATGGTCTGATTTTTCTCATTTCAGCCTGAGTATACTCAAAGACTTGAGTCAGACTGGCATCGGGATAACGTGTTAATATTTTTAGAAAAGAGTGGGTAAACACGCCACCTTGTTTCATTTCATAGGCGTTTTGAGATTCGCGTGCGGCTGAAAAAACGTCACCTTTAATCTGTTCTAATCCACCGGCCCTTTCCATTCGATCACGCGGCAATGAAAAAGTGCCGATTTCACCTTTGGCATAAAATTTATGCCGTGCTTGATTTGATCGCTCCTGATTTTCTGGGTGTCTACTACCCTCATAGCCAGCATCAATAAACGTCATGACACGTTCAGTTGGTAACTGATTGATTAATCTAACCAAATTATCATCGGTTACCACATCTTGTCGATCTGGATGTTTTGAATCTTGAACATCCAAGGTGATGAGCACTTCATCTACCTGATCTGGCTCATCTCCATTGTCATCTCTGACATAAGCACCCGCTCCTGAAAAGAAGATGATCACACGATCATTTGGTTTTACCCTCCGTTTTAAATCTCTCAACGCTTGTTCAAATTCGACGCGATAAACGCCTTGTAATAAACACACTTGTTGACCGGGTACTTTAAAGTGATTTTGCATGGCTTGTGCAAACTGTCGGGCATCTTGATCACTGAAAATCAATTGACCGACATTCGCTCCCGCTGCCAAAATAAAAGTACTAGGCTGTCTATCGTTATTAGGAACAGAGTGCGTCATACTCTGCCAACATCCGCGAGTTGTGTGTGCGAGTAGAGAACTTTGAACAGCTAAATCATCAGTATTGCTTTGATCAATAGGCTCTCTAGCAAGAATGGGATGACTAATTTTACAGGCTGTCAAGGTGAGATAACATAAGAGTAAGACAGAAATGATCAATCTTTGTATTGTCATCATATTTAATTCTCCAAATCGAATAACGGGGTGTGAGCAATGGGGCAATCCCTCGTGGTTGCCCTTGTGTGAAACCTTCCCATTTAACGAACAATCGTTTTTTGTAGGGGCAATCCCTCGTGGTTGCCCACCATCATCAGTACACAAACGCAAAAATCAATAACACACTGACAACAGTATGCAGCATAATCGTGTTTTTGATCGCGGGAATGAGGGCCGTTGATTGATCGTAGGCAACATACAACGTTTTAATCGCAAAGAAACCCAAGGGTAAGGCTAATAAACTGATAAGACTTAACCCAGGTAAGGTATTAAACATCACGCCTAAAATGACGGCAATGAAACTGAATCCGATCAACAGGGCATAAATCGGGCGAGCTTGAATTTGCCCTAAACGCACCACTAAAGTTTTTTTACCGGCTTCTTTATCCGCAGCATAGTCAGGAAATTCATTGAGATATAAAATCGCCGTGACTAAAACGGCCAGCGGTAATGCTGCTATTACGGCAATGAGACTCAAGCTTTGAATTTGCACGTAGTAAGCGCCTAAGACGGCTAACACGCCAAAATTGAGGCCGACTAATAGTTCGCCTAAGCCGCGACTGTGAAATGAAAATGGGGGGGCGGAGTAGAAATAACCTGATAATACGCCGATTAACCCTATCCATAGCAGTGGCAATCCTCGCGCCCAAACTAAAAATAGGCCAATACTGATGGCGATTATCAGTAATAAGATGCCAAAACGATAGGTTTCTGTTGGGGTTAAAATCCCTTTTTGAATCATGCGACTGCCACCGGCGAAGGGGGTAAGGGGAGTATGATTCAGATCATCAGTTTTATTAAGGTGATCAAAATAGTCATTGAGCACATTGAGCGCAGCATGAGTGAGAATACCTGCCAGTAGCGATAAGCCAAAATAGAGGGGTAAAAATACGCCTTGCAAATGGTTAGCGATAGCGGTGCCTAATAATATAGGCAAAATAATCACGGTAAAAAATTGAGGGCGAGTTGCTTTTATCCAAGTTGTGAGTGTTTTTTGAGGCATTTTTTAAAATGATTGAATTTTTGTCATCCTGCAATTTGGGTGACTATTTAGGTTTGATAATGGATAGAAGACTGATTTGAGTGATTAAACTGATAAAAGCTGATCTCAAATCAAATTAATCCAAATTAATCAGTGTCAATCAGGCCATAATCAGTGCAATCAGCGTTCTATCAGGTTTTTAGATTTGAAAATCCACTCGGATTTTCTGTTTAACATCTTGTTGGGCACTGGAGTTTCACGCAAAAGTTTAGCGTGCGAAACTTTTGCGTGAAACATTGAATGGGATTGATTGTGGGCCTGTGAAAATGATTAATGATTAATGGTTAATTTATTATTTCCAAAAATTTTTTGATATGCAACCCCAGGTTGCACCCTCATCGTTATACATAAATCAAAATGTAGGGGGCCGATAACGGGGTTGCCCACCATCTAATGATGTGCTTAATAAGGCGGCAAAGCCCGACGAAACCCATGCCATAAAACAATGAGCATAAAAACAATATTGCGTAAAAAAATCGCTATTATAGAAATAGGTAAGGGTTTCTGTTGGATATTTAAACAACACACTTGATTTAAGCGTTGGGCCAATTTTTCCATCCATTTGATAGTTCTAGGAAATTCCCATAAATCGTCTAGCCAGTGTTGAGGAATGCCCTGTTTTCCCACCCTAGCCCCAATAATACCGCCTACAATAGCAGCCGTGGTATCCGTGTCACCACCACACCGTATGATATCCAAAATAGCGGTTTCATAATCGGCTTGATTTCTCAACCAAACATGAATCACAACAGGTACAGTATGATAGATATAGCCCGTGATACCGTTTTTAAGCCCCAAAGTTTCCGCAAACTCGGCAGTTGATTGCCCAGCCATCACACTCTCAATCGTTTTTTTGATCAAACTTAATAACAATTCAGCCGATGCTGTTTTATTGAGTGTTGCTGCAAGCTGATCAAAATAGGCTTGAGGCGAAACAGATTGATTAAGACTGGCAAGATGAGCGGCCAGTGCCACCGCTAAAGCACCGCATTCCGCTTTAGGATCGGTATGTGTCATACGAGTAGTCGCCTTAACGAATTGTTTTAACTGGTTTTGATCCGTTCCATAGCATACCCCAATCAAAGCTGTTTTCATCGCAGCGCCATTACCCGCTGAAAAAACACCACTGTTATCGGGTGAAAAACCCAACCCTAATTTTAAAATCGCCTTCAAAGTAGCCAATCCAATCCCCGCCGGTAAACCCAATAACCAAAATCGTAATTTCCAAGCAAAGGTTTTTTTAAACAATTCAACATCGCCATGCGACACGATAAGAGATTGCGCCACCATACAAGTGTGTTCAGTATCATCAGAAACCATCCCTTTACCAAAAATAAAATGGTATTGATCAAGTTTCGGATAACGTTTTATTAAACGTTGCTTCGACAAGCCTTCACAACTTAAGCCCATTGCATCACCAACGGCCGTGCCAAGTAAACAGCCTTGAATAGCTTGTTCTTGATTATGATTTGTCAAACTTTTTTTCTCGTAGGGTGGGTGATATTATTTGATAGAACGTTTTTAAAATTATTTTTTGACATTTTGACATTTAATTTTGACATCTTGTTAAATGGGTGCATAATCTTAAACTTTCCTATTTCTGGTAGTTCCTACAAACCAATAGAGGTGTCCAAACCGTGAATTTTTTATGATTTTTAAATTATGAATTTGCTATTATAATCTAAAAATCTCTTTAAAAAATTGTTTTTTTCGGCGTTTTGGTGACCGATTAAAATGCCCCAACACGGTATAACCATACAGATATTATGAATTATATTGTTCAACAGACTAGCATAACTTATTGATTTTTAATACCTGCATTGCTTTGTAGGGACTACCGAATTTTGTATTGAGGTTTCTTATGAACCAAAATAGCTCGGGAGGGCTTATGAAAAGTAAATTTGCAACGGTGTTCACAACAATACTCATTCTGTTTTTAGTTGTCGCTTGTAATGACAATGACGACGAACAGAACGAGGTTTCGTTGCCCCAAGCCGTTGTACAACAAATTGATGAACTCGATATTGCTTCTGTTCAATCACTCATGGACGAAGGTAGCCTGACATCGACACAACTCACGGAGTATTATCTCAATAAAATTAAAGAAATTGATGATGCCGGACCCAATCTCAACGCCATTCTCCAGATTAACCCGGACGCGCTGCAGATTGCGGCGGCTCTGGATGCAGAAAGGAGCGAGAAAGGGCCGCGCGGACTTTTGCACGGTATTCCTGTGGTATTGAAGGCCAATATCGATACCGGCGATCAACTGACAACAACGGCAGGGTCATTGGCACTCGAAGGTCATCAGGCTAAACAAGATGCGTTTTCCGTTGCACGCTTGCGGGATGCTGGAATGGTGATTCTGGGAAAGGCGAACCTGAGTGAATGGGCGAACTTTCGCTCTGATTATACCTCTAGCGGTTGGAGTAGTGAGGGAGGGCAAACGAAAAATCCTTATGTTCTAGATCGAAATCCATGTGGTTCTTCGGCTGGTTCAGCAGCTGCGGTTACGGCAAACCTCACGATGGTAAGCGTTGGTACTGAAACCGATGGTTCCATTGTTTGTCCTTCAGGTAGCAACGGTGTTGTTGGCATCAAGCCCACATTGGGGCTGGTCAGCCGCCACGGTATTATTCCCCTCGCTCATAGCTTTGATACCGCAGGCCCTATGGCTCGCACCGTGAAAGACGCGACTTTGCTCCTATCAGCGATGGTTGCACAAGATAGAGATGATTCTGCAAGCCAGAACTTTCCAAACCCAATACCAGACTACTTGGCAAGCCTAGAGTCAACCGATCTGACTGGACTCCGGCTGGGCATCATGCGAAATCATAATGGTGCTGGTGTCCAGACCGAAGTTGAAGAACATTTTGAGAAGGCCATCAAGGTGCTTGAATCTTTGGGCGCTGAGATCATCGACCCCATTTCTCTTGAAAATCCAGACGAGATGTACGATGCTCAGTTTGAGATAATGTTGTACGAGTTTCACACTGACATCGATCAATATCTACAGGAACACGATTCGCCGAACGGGATGGGAACACTGGAGGATTTGATTACCTATAACACATCTCATAGTGATAGCGTTTTGCAATATTTTGATCAAGCCCTATTTCTACAGGCTGTCAAGAAGGGTCCCTTGACCGATGAAGCCTATCAGGATGCCTTGGAATCTGGAAAGCAATTTGCCCAACGTGCGATTGACGAGGTAATTGAGCAACATCAGCTCAATGCCATTATTGTGCCTACGAACGGTCCTGCTTGGGTGACCGATCTGTCAAAAGGTGACGATTCGTCAAATTTTGTCGGTCACTCTACATTGCCGGCTGTAGCTGGATATCCAAATATTACAGTGCCAATGGGTAATGTACGCGGACTGCCCTTGGGGTTGTCGTTCTTTGGCCCAGCCTATAGTGAACCAACGTTGTTGCAAATCGCGAATGCTTTTGAACAAAAGACGAAAGCTCGAAAAACCCCAGAATATATTCCGACACTTGATATTGAGTGATGTTGCATAATCTTAAATGTTTGGGCTCAATCAAGAGCTTACGATAGATTGTCTAGGCGACGCGGCGCGTCGCCACAGGTATTCAGCGCCATCAAGTCCGGCTAACTTGGCCCAGTCACTAAGATTGTGAAGTGAGCCATTAATGGCGTGGTGGTATCATGCTTATATTGATTTAAATCTTAATAAAATCAATAAATTAATAGTTTTTTCTTGCCAAAAAAAAGCCCTCGCATCATCACAATGCAAGGGCTTTTTTTATGCCTAAAATTATCCCAGAAAAAGAGTTAATTTGTTTCACCCCAAAATTCTGAGTTTGACAATCCATAAGAAAATAAGTCGCTTGGTGGGCGGGCGGCCGATACAAATAATCCGATTTTTTCCGTCTGAATTAGTGCGCGTGCCCGTTGATATTGCTGAACATTTTTAATTCCAAATTTATTTTGCGACGGCCAAGATGATAATTGACCCTTTTTTTGGGAATGCGCCCTTATCAACATTAACATTTTTTAGTAGAGACGCACGGCCGTGCGTCTCTACGATAATCATGGCAACAGCGATCCCACCCTACGAGATATGGTGAACAAAATTAAATCAATAAAAAAGGGACATGAGTCCCTTTATTAATTAATATCTCAACTCAACTTGAGGAGACAGGCTTTGTATGAAAGAAGCGTTAGTCATTAACCGCTTTCATGCTTAAACGGATCCGCCCTTGTTTA
>JAYQWI020001280.1:0-4195 GCA_035871815.2 Candidatus Parabeggiatoa communis | reverse complement strand
CATTTAAATAAATTTCAATATATTCCTCACCCTCGAACTTAGGGCTCTCAAAACCCGCAATATATTCCAAAAGCCCTGTTTGTTTAAATCGGGTGCAATAACGCTGCTATACCACTGGTTAATATATTGATACGTTGGGGTAGAACTATCTACCGATTTTTTTAAAGTGCCTCTGGGGGATGGAAAATCATTTTTAACATGAGCCATAAAAGCAATGACTTTGATATTGCGGCGATGTGGAAACCAGTCCAAATTCTTATTCACCTTTTTAATATATCCGTACTCGCCAGTAACCTCAACCAAAGCAATCGGCTGGGCTCCATGCTTGATCAAAACAATATCGCCTAGACTCATTGCTTGTTTAAATTGAGCGATTTGCCCCTTGCCTTCTGGCCAGTCACCTAAGCCAATAAGCTGCTTTTGTTCCAGAATCTCTCTTTCAGCGTTAAAATGGGGAACATTGGGGTGTAATTGCATATGCCAATAGGTCATAAAAAAAATACCTTAATTCAAATAGTACAAAACTCTAGCAGAAAACAGATAACCTGATTCGTGCCATAATTGATGATTCCTGAATTATAATGTTTCGTTTTGAGTTGCTCTAAATCTCCCTTTATCGGATCGAACGGCTTTTTTGATATGGCAGTTCTTTCAAATAACAGTGATTTGATGAGTTAATTGTTGTGACAGTGTCGCAATAATTTGCTTGCCGTATTCGGCCCTTTTATTATTTAGAATATGATCATGAATCCGTTTGCTAATATGCCAGTAAAGCAAACTGATTTCAGAGTTGACAGCAACAGCCACTTTCTGTCTGCTCAATAAGTTGCTTGATTTCTTTCATCTTTCATACTTATCTTTGCGCTTTTGAGTGTGTTGGAAATGACAACAAATTATAACAATCCTAGTTGAAGCAAGATAGAATAAAAAGGAGGTAGTAGCTTTTCATGCTTTTCATACGGCCCATTTCTGTCTATATCTTTCATGACTTTTTCTCTCATGCGAATTAATTTTTTGTGGTTTAAGTCTAATATCTTTATCATATACGCCGATTTTTTGAAGTCATCAGAGTTTTTCTTTGGCGAGGGTAAAATTTCCAAAGTTAACTCATCATAAACAAAATAGTCTTCTATCTCCTTGACTTCGATAGGATTTAAAAAAGAGTCTTCATCATATTCATTACCTTTCCGATGTTCACAAAATGCTTTCTTTGGCTGTTGATTGGTTTTTGGAATTTCACAATCAAAGCCTTCACAAGAAACAGATAGATTGCAATAGTCAAAAGTTAAATAGGGGTAAGATGATCTCGGACGAATATGCTCAATATGGGAGCGAATATGTGCATTACTTTCCTTCTCGGTTTTAGGAAGTAATTTCTGTTGACAGTAAATACATAATCCGGATTGCTCATAATACAAATGCTGGTGAAGAATCAATTTTATATTGTCATCAAACTCATTCCAAGCTGAGGGACGATTATTTATAAGGTACTGATCAAACACTTTGCAACAATCAGATTTATCTATATAGCGCATATTCAGTTCCCCGCTTGTATGATGGAGAGTTTATGTATAATACGCATAATGATAGGATCGGAACGCCCTAAATCACGGATCAACGATTCTATTTTCCTTTTATTTTTAGGCTCATCTATTTTGTTCGGTTGCGATCTTAATAGATCAATAACCTCTTTAATTCGTTTCTGTGTTTCCCAATTTCTTAGCGGTGTGCCCATCACTTCATCCAAAATGTCATTTGGCTCATTCCCCCTTGTATGAAACCCTTTATCGAAGGCATTAAAACATTCAACCGTTTTTTTCGCTTCATTCTGATGTAAGATAAATAAATTATCCGGCCGAATCGAGCCAATGATGTGTGGCGAATGAGTGGCCAGAATAATTTGATTATTTCCGGGTATATTGTGGTATAACTTTAACACTTCTTGTTGCCAAGTCGGATGTAAAGAAGTTTCCGGTTCATCAATCATGATAAGACTGTTTTGCGGGCGTAACTTGTCAAATAAAATCGCTTTATAATAGAGTTGTTTTTCTCCACCTGATAACTCATTAGATAATACCCTCTCGCCATCAAAAGATTTGAAAATCGGTTGTTCTAAGTTGATATCGACAAGCACGGTTTTTAAACTTATCCCTTCCAACAGTTTATTAATCTCGCTAATAGCCTGCTCTATCACGGCTTTTGAGATTAAATCTCGATTAGCGATGACTTTTTCTTGAACTAATCTAACAATATGTGTTTCTACGGTTTTCTGGTAGGAAAAAATGTCAATAGGAAAAACAATACCATCCGAGTCCATATCAGAACGAGAGGACTTGTCATTAAAAATGTCATTAAAAATATTGGTAATGGCATTATTGGAAGGTGTCAGTTTATTGCTATTAACAGCCGAAAAAGACAACACCTTAAATAGACTTCTCAGTTCCTCCTCTGGTAGTATTCCAAAAAAGGCAAAATCATTCTGACGAATCATAAAGCCTTTTTCGGTTTTTTCTAATTGATATAAAAGCTTAATGTACTGTTCTGAAGTGTTAAGACGCTTTTCGAGTTGTTCAAAATCTGGCATGATTTCATTTTGATTTCCCACAGATTTATTGATTTTAGAAGTCAATTTATGAGCTAATGAGATAAGACGTGATTTTTCATCATGAGACAGTTCTAATTCCAATGCAACCTCATCGCAAATCAGGGCATTTTTTTCGGCCTCATACTTGTGTAACAGGCTTCCCACTTTGAATAGATTGAGGCTTTCAGAAAAAAGTCTTTGCAATAACTGGAGTAAAGAGGTTTTTCCGGAACCATTGAGGCCCGCTATGACAATAGTCTCTAAAGTTTCTCCATGACTATCGGTAAAATCTAGCGTCACGTCATTAAACATTTTGTAATTTTTAATCTGAATTGTCCTGATTTTCATATTGAATATCACTTCGTATTTTGGTTAATAAATAAATGCTTATTTGAGCGAGTTTTATCGTTCCTAGCACTTCACAAAAAACGCTTGTTTGATTTGGTAACTATATCAAATTAACCATAATAAATATATCAATTGATTATTACTCAACTTTGTTTAGTTTAGTTTAGTATTATAATTACTCATTATCAATTATCAATTACGTTAATAAATTTAGACTTAAATTTGATAGAACGCTGATTACACATGATTGTCATGATTTACACTAATTAATTGATATCGGGCATTGCAACTGGATAAAATATCCACACAGTCTGATGATAACTGATAACTGATAACTGATAACTGATAACTGAAAACCCATGCAAGATTGAAACTAAATTAGCGAGAGCCCGTACTAAGTTGATTATGGATAAACCCTTTTTGGGGGCTTTGGTATTGCGTTTACCGATGCTGGCTGCTGAACCGAAATGGTGTCCGACTACGGCGACTGATGCGCGGCGTTTTTATTATAAATAATGTTGATTATATTGACGTTTTGAGTGTGGATCAGGTGCAATTTGTCTTGGCCCATGAGGCATTGCATTGTGCTTTATCGCATTTTGCTCGCCGTCAACATCGCCAGAAATTTCGTTGGGATTTGGCTTGTGATTATGCTATCAATCCCTTATTACTCAAGGAGGGTTTAACACCGCCGCCGGGGGTGTGGGTTGATGAAAGCCATGAAGGGATGACGGCTGAGGAAATCTATCCGACTATTGATGAGAATAATAGCGATGAACCAATGGATAGGCATGTTTATGAAAATGAGGCTTGGGGGCAAACGGATGGACAGGGTAGTGATTTGAATGAGCAGCCTAATGATTCTGGCGATAAGCCGGGGCAGTCGTGCGATGAGCAGGGCGGAAATCAAGATGCCCCGAGTGAAGGGCAGCTGGAAGCGAAAAAACAAGCTGATGGTATATCGCAACCGCCGCCTTTAAGTGATCATGAACGTCAAAATCTTGATGTCCAATGGCAACAACGTTTGGCGGGGGCATCCCACGCACCTTCTTTTCTTGTTTAGGAGATCGACGCAGAGCGTCGATGAAGACGTTCCCAAACAGAATTTTGGAACGAGAAAAAAGTAGAGTTAATAATCAAGGTAAATTTACCCATAGTGATATTCTACCGTTAGGATAATTATTAAATTTAAAAAATGGCTCTAATCCTTCCTCAATCAATCTATTCCACAAATTTTTTAGATCAGGATCGTGAATGCATTCG
>JAYQWI020001279.1:0-2641 GCA_035871815.2 Candidatus Parabeggiatoa communis | reverse complement strand
TTCCATCCCCAAAGGATTAAAACTGAAATAATGGGATGAAAAACAATGTATTCCCTGCCTGTATAAAACTTAAAAATTAATGAGCCAAAAGCCAATATTCCAGCCAACAACCAAATTTTCAATTGAAGTTTGGTCCGACGCAAAATGGCATTTTGTTTCAAATGATCTTGCTTGCTTTGGGAAAACAAAAAACTAAATACCACAGCAAGTCCGCCCATATATATCCAAGTTACAGCAGCTACGGCATGAAAAGGACGCAAGGTTTGAAACGGTATACCCCAATTTGATAAAGCCGGAAAATATTTACTGTAGTAAATACTCGCCAAAATGCCAGAACCAACGGTTAATAATAACAATACTAATGCAGAAATAATAAAAATGCTAACAATTTTGGTTGTCTCTGCTTCAAATGAGCTTATTTTATTGGCCATTAATTTTTCTCGGTTGGATAAATATACCAAGGTAGTTTACCACCTTCTACTGGTTTTACTGTTCCTTGTCCCGTTTGGTTGATGATTTTGAGGTATTCAATTACGGCAAGCCGTTCAGGTTGCGGCAAGTGAAATGCCGGCATAAGATAGCCTCTCTGTTCCAAACGATAATGCAAGCTGTTTTCTGAGAGACGTTGGGTCACGTTGGTTAGATCAGGCCCTAAAAAACCGCCAAACCCATGAATTTTATGACAGGCTTGGCAGTTTTCCCTACGCCAAATATTCAACCCTTGATGTGCTAATTCATTCAATTGGGCTTTTGTACCCATTTCAGGAGTAGGAAAATCGCTATAAACCAAAAATCCTTGGGTAAAAAAACATAAGACGTTAAAAGAAAATATCCACATCACCCATTGTGGTACAGTCTGTTTATGATTGTTCATTATTTTCTTTCAGGATAATGTTTTAGCAACGCTTAACACATTGGCAAAAAAAGTATCAATATCAGTTTTAGACAACTCAAAATTTACAATCACGAGCCGAATAACAACATTTCCCTTGATAATCGCATAATTGACGAGGGTTTTACCGCTTCTTCTTAATTGCTCCCGTAGTGCAAGGTTGAAAGTATTTATATCTGTTTGGGAATTTGGGCGATATCTAAAACAGATATTAAGTGATTGAGTCGGTGCCATTAATTCTAAATTGGGATGTTCAGCAACCTGTTGGGTGGCGTATTTGGCTAACTCAAAAACATGTTCAATACAGGCTTCATAACCACGATCTCCATAGTGTTTCCATAAAAGCCAGAGTTTGAGTACATCAACTCTTCGACCACATTGCAAAGAAATTTGACCCAAATCATAACATTCATCTTCATCATGGTATAAATATTCAGTTCCACCTACTGCACAGGTTTGTTTTAAGAAATTGGGTTCCTTGATAAGAAATGCTGAACACATTAAGGTTGCTCCCATCATTTTGTGGGCATCCCAAGTCAATGAATCAGCCAGTTCACTGCCATCAAGCAAATATCTGTGTTGACGACTCAGCAACACTGAGCCACCAAAGGCTCCATCAATATGAAACCACATATCATACTGTTTAGCTAATTGTGCTATTTCGTCGATAGGGTCAAATGCACCAAGCACTGTGGTTCCGGCTGTGGCAGCTACAAAAAACGGTTTTTTACCCTGTTCTAAATGCCTGACGATTTCTTTATTGAGTTCATCAACCATCATCTGACCATTATTATCCGTTTTTATCTTGACTAGGTTATTACTACCAATACCAAGTAAGTCTGCTGCTCTTTCAAACGAATAATGTGCTTGATCAGAAACAAATAAGACTAGAGCACTGTTGGCAAAACCGAGTTTTTTAATCGTAGGATCAGTTTTATTTCTCGCACAAAGTAACGCCATATAATTAGCGTTACTGCCCCCGGTTACAAAAGTACCGTCTCCATGCTTAAATCCAACTAGGGATAACATTTTATTAAGTACTTCTGTTTCAAGAAGTGTTGCAACTGGTGCCACCTCGTAGGTATACATTGAGGTGTTGGTTAAACTTGTCACAACATCACCTAAGAAACCAACAGAAGAAAACCCTCCAAACAGTTGGTTAAAAAACTGACGATGCCCAGTTCTGACACTATATTTTAGATATTGATTTTCTATGAACATCAGCAGTTCATCAACGGAAACACCCTCTTCACCAATAGCAAGATTGAGCTGACTTTTTAAAACATCATGTGTTTCAAAATGAACAACGGGGGTATCTTGTTGGAGGTTCTCTTCAATATATTTGAAAATGATTGGAAATAATTTTTTAATAAATGGGGTCATAATAAATGGGGTCAGAGAAAAATTAAATCGAATTGTTTATTAGCTATATGCTTGTTATGGGGTGTAGGTGTAATGCAAAATTAAAGGTTCGGATTATTTTGCCGACATCAAACATAACATCATAACCGTTTTGGCAGGGTTTCGCCATGCGCTTGCCCTTCCCCGGATGAAACGACTATCGGTAAACGCGATCCGGCCATGCCTTGTAAAAAAATGGAAGGCGAATCAGTGACTTCTACCATCACTAATCGGGCTTCAAACTGTTCTGATTGATTACGCACAAAAGTGGGCCAGTGTTCTGCGCCGGGTATTAAGTCATGTAATTGTGCCATCATTTGACAACCATTGCACACGCCTAATGCAAAA
>JAYQWI020001278.1:0-2388 GCA_035871815.2 Candidatus Parabeggiatoa communis | reverse complement strand
ATTGGAAGAGCGACATCCATTGTGGAAGCGGAACTGTCCAGAATTAGATGACGTTAACTTTATTCGTCTTGGCCTATTGCGCTGCATTAGTGTGGTTGATAGTGGTCGCCACTTTCTACAAACGACGGAAGAGGTTCATGATGAGTTGTGTCCTCACTCCACCTATTTTAAATCACTTAAATCCCCAAGACGTGCAAGCATGGTTGAAGCCGTCGAAAAACAGAGCTATAAGCTTCACTCTGAGAGTCTGGCGGCCGTGGGTGTTGACTACCTAAAACAGTTCCCAGAACTCAATGAGTATACCGTTGAGGCGGCTGATGGACATTTCATTGATCATGCTTATCACACCGCTAAAGGAAAGAATGGTAAAGCCTATGCCGCAGGCATCATTTATGCGATGAACCTAAGGAATGGGCTGCTGAGGCCGCTGTGTCATGTGACCAATGGAACCAGGCGACATCATGAAATGCCTGTGCTCAAGGAGCATATTGAATCGAAAAATAGTGAGAAACAACAACCCTCAAGGCATCTCTACGTCTACGATAAGGCGGTGACGGATTTTCCTTGGTGGAACAAACAGAAAGGCCATCAAAATCACATGATCTCGGTGTCTAAAAAGAACTCTGCGGCGACATTTGTCAAGTCGCTCTCCTTCGATGATAAGAATGAAATCAACACGGGGGTTGAAGGATATAGCATTTATGAAAACAATGGCATTAAGTTCAGTGTTGTGCATTACCGAGATCCAGAAACAGGAATTCTGCACAGTTTTGTCACCACATTGCCTGAGTCAATTAACCCAGGCACCATTGCTATGCTCTACTTTAAGCGCTGGACAATTGAGAAAGCGTACAATAATACAATACCTTTGCCAAAAATAGGAGCGAAAAGTAGAAAAATGAGGTGAGCAGTTGTTATCCTAGGCAATCACAACAAAGCTTAGGAAAAACAACCCAACAACTGCTCATGAATGAACTTAGCACGCTTCTCGTCGGTCTGCACCCTTTGCTTGATAGCACCACCTATCGTCAGCTTCAGGTGGTGAGCCAAGCCCTACTCGTCATGACAGGTAGGATTACGATGCTCGGGATCAGTCGTTGGGCGGGCAAAGGGGGAAGTTACCGCACCATCCAACGCTTTTTTGTTAGCCAAATCCCATGGATCTCGCTGAACTGGGCTATGGTCAAACTCTTTATAGAAAGAGGGAAAAAGGCTATCCTAATTGCCGGTGATGCCACCACCGTCACCAAGTCAGGTAAGGAGACCTATGGGCTGGGTAAGTTTTTCTCTTCCCTCTATTCACGCGCCGTTCCTGGCGTGGCCTTTCAACATCTATCGCTGCTGGATGTGGGCAAGCGAACCTCTTGGCCTATGTTGTTCGAGCAAATCCAACCCACACCCACAGTCAAAAAAGCCGCCGAGCCAAAAAAGCAAAAGCCCAACCGAGGGAAGGGACGACCCAAAGGCTCCAAAAATAAAAATCACCGTGATGTCACGCTCAATGCAGAAATGGCACAGGTGCAAGCCATGCTAAAAACGCTTCTTAAACTGATTGAGGCGACGGTGGTGCCCATCTACTTTGTCTATGACGGTGCTTTCGGAAATAATGCGTCCGCCCAAATGACCCGGCAAGTGGGGTTACACCTTATCTCTAAATTGCGCAATAACTCCGCGCTCTACTTTGAGTGGAAAGGCGACTATTCAGGCCGGGGACGCCGCCGCATTTATGGCGATAAAGTGGATTACCTCCATCTCCCCGAGGACGGCCTACGCTCAGAAACCCATGAGAAGGAAATTTCTACCCGTATCTATCAAATGCAATTGAGGCACAAAAAATTTGCCGATCAGCTGAATGTGGTCATTATTTGCAAAGAAAATGTAAAAACAGGAAAGACCGCAAGCATCATCCTCTTCAGTACCGATCTTGATCTGGGCTGGGAGGATCTCATTGACTACTACCGTCTGAGGTTCCAGATCGAATTCAATTTCCGTGATGCGAAACAGTACTGGGGACTGGAGGATTTCATGTCTTCAATGCGGCCAACTTATCCCTGTTTATGGTCAGCTTGTCTCAGTCCCTTATGGCCACCTCCAATGAGGTGAGTATGCTTGACCTCAAAGCCCGCCACCATGCGCTTCGCTACGCCCAGGAGATATTTAAAATAGTGCCTGAAAACGCAACACCTATTAATATTTCGGAGCTATTGAACAAGATCCCCGTTCTTGGTCGCATCCATGAAGAGAAGATCGCCGCTTAATGGCGAAGGTATTGATTACAAGTCGTAATTTCCACTCACTCTCCAGATGTAGGCACCAAGTTAACCCCGTTCATGTTACCTTATAATTACAATATATATCAGTGGTTTATGCTATAATCTGCGTATGAAT
>JAYQWI020001277.1:0-4487 GCA_035871815.2 Candidatus Parabeggiatoa communis | reverse complement strand
GAAAACTAAGATAAATAGCCATTTTCATGATGTAGGTACGAAAAAGTATTTTAATCTTTTTAGAAACCCCGTTTTTTGAAAAGGTTTCTTTCCGTATAAAAATATTAAACTATTTCTGTGGAACGACATACTCGAAGAATTACCAGCCGATAAAAGGATAAAATATGAACTTCCCATTTTACACCGAGGCCCCCCAAAAAAGGCCTCGCAAAGAACCTGTCGAATTACCCAAGTCGAACAAAAAGACTCAAACGCGCTCTGAAGCCTATTTGCCCGATCCGGGCTTGGTTAAGGCGGTGAATGTCGCATTATTATTGGGGCAACCGCTGTTATTAACCGGGGAACCGGGAACGGGAAAAACGCAATTAGCCTATAGTCTCGCCTATCAACTGGGTTTAGGAAAGTTGCTTAAATTTGAAACTAAATCAACCTCTACCGCCCGTGATTTATTTTATTTCTACGATGCCCTGAGACGGTTTCATGATGCACAGGCAGCTCAATTGGGTGAAAAAGGGACGCAAAAACAGGGTGTCGATTACTTAAGCTACAATGCTTTGGGTGAGGCGATTATACGCACGAATCCGCCTGAAACAATGCAAGATTATTTACCAGCCGATTTTGATCACACTGAACCCCGCCGCTCGGTGGTGTTGATTGATGAAATTGATAAAGCGCCGCGTGATTTTCCGAATGACATTCTCAACGAAATCGAGAATCTCTATTTTCGTATTCCAGAATTGGGCAATGTGAAAATCGAAGCAACGGAACAGATGTCGCCAATATTGGTGCTAACCAGTAATTCAGAAAAATCATTACCCGAAGCGTTTTTGCGTCGTTGTATTTACTACAATATTCCTTTTCCAGATAAAACACGTTTGACGCAGATTATCGAAGCCCGTTTAGGCACGTTTAGCAGCAGTGATTTTCTTAACCAAGCCTTGGAAGTATTTTTGCGATTGCGAGAAGGGGGCTTGCGTAAAAAACCGTCGACTGCCGAATTACTCAATTGGTTAATGGTTTTGCGTGATCTGTATCCAGAGGCAGAGAATCCGATTGCAGATCATCCTGAGAGTGTGTTAGATACGCTGAGTAGTTTGGTGAAAATGGCGGTAGATCAAGAAAGGGCTCTGGAGATTATTTAGTACAACGGATCAGGGGATTGAACGGATTGGTGCATGGGCCTATTGTAAGTAAGTACAATCAACAACCTAAGCATTTATAGCCTTTCCCGATTGCATAAAATATAGCGTTTCCCGATTGAATAAAGTACAGTTCATCTTACCTTCGCAAAATAAATTTTGCACTCCAAAAAGCCTTCGCAAAATAAATTTTGCACTCCAAGAAGCCTTCGCAAAATAAATTTGATTTGAAAATCGGGCTTTCAAGATTTATCAATATGACCCTTTTTTTAGAAATGCGCCTTTTTATTTTAGAGCAAAATTTATTTTGCGGTTTAATTGGAGTGCAAAATTTATTTTGCACTGAGAATTGATATGATATGATAACTGATAACTGATAACTGATAACTGATAACTGATAACTGATAACTGATAACTGATAACTGAACAATGGATTATCCAGAACATTTTGATGTCATTGTAATAGGTGGCGGACATGCGGGTACTGAAGCGGCCTTGGCCGCGGCCCGAATGGGCGTGCGTACCCTGTTGTTGACGCATAACATTGAAACCTTGGGCCAAATGTCTTGCAATCCCGCTATTGGCGGCATTGGTAAAGGGCATTTGGTTAAAGAAATTGATGCTTTGGGCGGTTTAATGGCGCGTGCGGCCGATCAAGCCGGTATCCAGTTTCGTATTCTTAACGCCAGCAAAGGGCCGGCGGTTCGTGCTACCCGCGCTCAAATGGATCGCGTTTTATATAAGGCCGTGGTGCGAAAAGAGATTGAGACACAACCGCATTTACAACTGTTTCAACAAGCGGTTGATGATTTAATCGTGGAAAATGATCGGGTTATTGGCGCGGTAACACAAGCCGGTATTCGTTTTTTTGCGCCCACCGTCGTACTCACGACAGGTACTTTTTTAGGGGGTTTGATTCATATTGGTTTATCCCATTATCAGGGTGGACGTGCTGGCGATCCCCCTGCGAATGCCTTGGCGCAGCGTTTACGTGAATTACCGCTTCGCGTGCAACGCCTTAAAACCGGTACACCGCCCCGTTTAGACAGTCGTAGCCTAGATTATGCTGTGATGGAAGAGCAACCTGGGGATGAACCCGTACCGGTTTTCTCCTTTTTGGGTGAAGCCAGCCAACATCCGCGCCAAATACCGTGTTATCTGACTCGTACCAATGAACATACCCATAAGATTATCGAGTCTGGATTGGATCGCTCACCCCTGTACACCGGCGTAATTGAAAGCGTCGGCCCCCGTTATTGTCCATCCATTGAGGATAAAATCGTCCGCTTTGCGGATAAAGATTCGCATCAAGTTTTTGTCGAACCTGAAGGTTTGGAAACCTTTGAAGTGTATCCAAATGGCATTTCAACCAGCTTACCCTTTGATATTCAATTAGCCCTAGTGCGTTCCATCACAGGCTTTGAAAAAGCCCATATTACCCGCGCCGGTTATGCGATTGAATATGACTTTTTTGATCCGCGTGATTTGCTGCCCAGTTTAGAAACCAAACCGATTCCAGGCCTCTTTTTCGCCGGCCAAATCAACGGTACCACTGGCTATGAAGAAGCCGCTGCACAAGGTTTAATTGCTGGCTTGAATGCGGCCCGGCAAGTACAAGGCGAATCGCCTTGGAGCCCACGTCGTGATGAAGCTTATATCGGTGTCATGATTGATGATCTCATCACACAGGGCACCAATGAACCTTATCGCATGTTTACCAGTCGCGCCGAATATCGTTTATTACTACGCGAAGATAATGCCGATTTACGTTTAACCGAAATAGGGCGAAGCTTAGGCTTAGTGCGTGACGCGCAATGGCAAGCCTTTGAAGCCAAAAAAGCGGGCATTGATGCGGAGAAACACCGCCTGAGTCAATTGTGGATTAGGCCCAAAGACGAGGCCATCGCAACATTGGAACTAACCACAATACGCAAAGAAATCACCTGTTTAGAATTACTGCGTCGTCCAGAAGTGACTTATGAACATCTACTGCGTTTATCATCCGTAGCGGCCGAGAGTGTTCCCAAAAACATTCAACAACAGGTTGAAATACAAGAAAAATATAGCGGTTACATTGAAAGGCAACAGGCCGAAATTGCCCGTTTACGTCGTTATGAAGAAACCATTTTACCGGTTAATCTGGATTACCTGCAAGTGTCAGGCCTTTCCAATGAAGTGTGCCAGAAATTGATCTCATATCGCCCGACGACAGTCGGACAAGCTTCACGGATTCCAGGCATCACCCCAGCCGCCATTTCGTTATTGTTGGTGTATTTGAAAAAAACGGGGCAACGGAATCATAAATAAAGTACAACTCATGACGGGCCGATAAACGAATTAAAACCCCTCTTATCTAGGACGACAAGGGCGAACACGTAGGTTCGCCCTTTTGCCTATCCTTTCTTATAAACAATCCTTGTAGTTATAGTTATGATCATCAAACAATCTACCATCAACATGATAGCAGGTGTTGCCTTTCTCACAGTCTCATTGCTGTTAGGGGGCAGTGTTTACTTTCTCAATAGTGCTATCCATCAAGAACAAAATGCTGTCGCAAGACAGGCCAAATTCAAACAATTGGGCATTGATTTAGCGGATGCATCAGATTATCTGACCGATGAAGCCCGTAATTTTGCCGTCACTGGTGAGATGAAACATATCAAAAACTACTGGGATGAAATTGAAGTCACCAAAACGCGAGACAATGTACTCACCAGTCTCAAAGCCTTGAATGCCCCTCAAAAAGAGCTTGATCAACTCGCCCTTGCCAAACAAAATTCTGATGCGTTGGTTGCCACAGAAACACGAACCATGCGCCTCGTTTTGGAAGCCTTAAACGTACCCCAATCCTCAATGCACCCACCACCGATTGCCGCATGGAAACTCAGTTCAGAAGACAGGGCATTGAAAGCGGAAGAAAAAATGAAGGTGGCAAGAGACATTATGTTTGATACCCAATACCATGCCGATAAAAGCATTATTATGGGCCCCATTGCCGAATTTCAGAAAATGATGAATGCCCGTGCTGCACACGAAGCGCAAACAGCACAACACAAAACCCAAACCATGATCCTGCTCTTGATTGGCCTCGTTATTTTGATTCCTATGGGTATAGGTAGCGTTTTATGGTTTTTTCAAACCCAGTTAAGCATTCCAATAGCCGCCTATATTAAAGCCCTACAAAAAAATGATGCCGAAAACTTAGAATTAACCTTGACACCCAAGGGAAGCCAAGAAGTGCAATTATTGGCGAAAGCTTTCAACCAACAATTCAACCTGAATCAAAAACAGCTAAAAGAAAACCAGCAATTAATAGAAGATATTGTGCATATTTCCCAGAAATTAGCG
>JAYQWI020001276.1:0-9501 GCA_035871815.2 Candidatus Parabeggiatoa communis | reverse complement strand
CGCGTAAAGGTTATCGTTTCTTTCCCAAGGGCATGAAGTTTAAGAATAAGGTTAAGGTTACAGTGCCTTATGCTAAATCCCTTATTCCGACAGGACATACTGAGGCAGATATAAAGACCTTTTATTTTGATAGAGAATTAGGCCGTTGGCAGGAGTTGGAACGGGTTGAGCTTGATAGCAAAGGCAATAATGTTATCAGTTATACCGATCACTTTACCGATATGATCAACTCGGTGGTGACGGTGCCAGAGTCTCCCCAATCGGTTTCGTTTAATCCTACTCACATCAAAGACATCCAAGCCGCTGGTCCGGGTGCTGGGATTAATCTGATTGAGGTGCCGAAAGCTAATAATATGGGCGATATGCGCCTGAGTTATCCGCTTTAAATCCCGTCAGGGCGTGTGGGTATGCAGCCACAGTTGGGCGTTTCTTATAGTTCGGCGGGTGGTAATGGTTGGATGGGTTTGAATTGGAGTTTATCCATACCCTCGGTTGATATTCATACCGGTTGGGGTGTGCCACGTTATGATGCTGGTTTAGAAACTGAAACTTATACGTTAAGTGGTGGGATGCTTACGCCATTGGCGCATCGAGATGAATTAAAACCACGTAGCCCTGAAAAGATTTTCCATAGTCGCGTAGAAGGAGGATTTCAAAAAATTATTCGCCATGGTACCCATCCCAAGAATTATTGGTGGGAAGTGATTGATAAGAATGGAACTAAGTCGTTCTATGGTGGCAACCCAAATGAGGGTTTGGTTGCTAATGCAGTTTTGAAAGATGGTAAAGGTAATGTGTTTAAGTGGGCTTTGACTGAGACACGGGATACTAATGGGAATAACATCCAATATCGTTATGTACATGTAGTCCATAATGGTGTGCCGCGAGGTTATGACCTTTATTTGAAAACCATTTATTATACAGGCTACCAAAATCAACGCGGACTTTACCAAGTCACTTTTATTCGAGATCGTGAGTTAGGCGAAAGCCAGCGCCCTGATGTTACCAGTAGTGGACGTGGTGGCTTTATACAAGTCACGGCAGATTTGCTGCGTAAGGTTGAAATTAATTTTGCTAATCAGCTTGTACGGAGTTATGTCTTTAACTATCGTGAAGGTGCTTTTCATAAAACCTTGTTAGAGTCGATTACCCAATTGGGTGAAGATGGTTCACATTTTAATACCCATACCTTTGAATATTTTGATGATGCTCGTAATGCAGATGGTAGTTATAAAGGGTTTGCTCCTCCGCAAAAATGGGATACCGGAGACGATAAATTAGCAAGTCTCTTGAAAATTCAGGGAAATCCCAGTGCATTAGGAGGAAATATTAGCCGGGAAATTGGTACTCATTCTTATTCCGGGGTTGGTATTAAGGGGCCTAATGGTAAAACAGGTTCAGCCGGGGCCAAAGTTGGCTATAATCTGAGTAATTCTAAAGGAGTTGTATCCTTAATAGATATTAATGGAGATGGGTTATCTGATAAGGTTTTTAAAGATGGTAATACGGTTTATTATAGTGCTAATCAGTCTGGGCCACAAGGTGGGGTTAAATTCGCTTCTCCACATAAAATAGCTTCTTTACCTGACCTATCTAAAGAAGTGAGTCATCTGTTCTCTACGGGGCCAGAGTTTTATTATGATGGTATGAAAGGGGGGATAAATTTTGCCCTCGGCTATACCAGACAATCAATTTATTTCACTGATGTCAATGGTGATGGTTTGCCAGATTTGGTTAAGAAGAAAAAGGTGTTGTTTAACCATTTAGACAGTGATGGCAATCCGGTGTTTACGAGAGACAGTGCTGACACTCCTTCTCCAGTGAGTGATGGTGCTGATGTAGATACTTCCGGTGCGTCTGAAGAAGATACCAATTATCAGGAACAGTTGGATAATTTTCCGTTGTTAGATACTGTGCGGCGTTGGATAGCACCTTATGATGGATTAATCAGCATTAGTGGCACGGTGGCTTTGTTTGAAGATACCAGTCCTGAACGTGAAGATTATGAAACTGCTGATGGTGTGCGAGTTGCAATTCAACATAACGACACTGAATTATGGGATGCTCCCATTGTAGCCACAGATTATAGTGTCAAAACCCCCACTGGTTTGGAATCCATTGCCGTTCAAAAAGGCGATATTTTCTATTTTCGAGTGCAATCTATTTTTGATGGTGCTTATGACCAAGTGAACTGGAATCCAGAGATTAAATATTTAAATGTTCCGTCGGTTTTAGATGCAAATCAATTAGATGTTTATCATTACAATGCTGCTGACGATTTTACTTTAGCCGGTTTTAGGAATCTGTTTATGACTGTGCCAATAACGGGTACAGTGCATATTAGCGGTGAATTGCACAAAGAAATGACGAGTGATGATGTTACTTTGGTCATTCTGAAAAATGAGCAACCAGTTTATAGTGAAAATTTAACATGGGATCAAGTCGATGTTATCACTTTGGCTCAAGATATTGAGGTGACTGCTCAAGATCATTTAGCCATTAAACTTGTAATAGATTCTCCAATTGATTTAACCAAGTTATTGTGGACAACAGATAAGCCGTTGCAATTGTTTTATGTGTCTTCTCCAGATTACGATAATCTTGTGGATGAGCAAGGGAAACCGACTATTAAGATTGACATGTCTTGTGATTATGATGTGTACTCTGAAAGTTATTTACCTCAACCTTTGACTGCTTGGCAGGTGCCGGAAACCGGTACTTACACGGTACAATCACTGTTAGCAATTCCTCAACCTCCAGCCCTTATTCCAGATGAATTGAAGGATAAACTGGTCAGTGGGAAAATCACCATGACAGTGAAACGAGCCGGAGAATTGTTGGTCAAGCATACCATTAATGTCATTGAGGATGTGGTGATTAATGGTAGTTTCACTATTGAAGCTAACGAAGATGATTTGCTGTACTTTGAATTTAGTTCTCGTGAACCAGCTATGTTTGCTAAATTGAGTCAAGTAGCGGCTGGGATTACCGCACCAGATAATAGTGAATATTCATTGCCAGTGGAATTTTATGGTACAAGCTCGGTTGCTTTAGTCGCTCAAGCTTATCGTGGCTGGAATGTTTTTGCTTATGATGGTAATCGTGATCGTGCTATCCAACCTATTTACATTACTGAAGATGATCTGAATGGGAAAGCTTTAATCGCCGGTTTGTCTATTGACGAAAGTCAGTTTAGTGATCCGGGAAAACAGCAAGCGTTAGCAGAAGAAATGACTAAGAAAAAGTCAAAAGTATTGCCTTTTACACCGGAATTTGCCCAACAACGTTGGAAAGGGCCGGATGAAAGTAGTTGGGTACAAGCTGATAGATTAAGTAGTTCACGTTATGGGCCTGATTACATTGATAGCGTAAATCCAAATAATTCTTTAGGCCAAGTAGTTGGCCCATTTGGTATGCTGATAGGCAAGAAAAAAATGACTGCAAAAGCGGTCATTCGCCAAAGTGGTAATATCCAGTATGGTGCAAGTTTAGGAATAGGCCCGTTGTCAGGCAGTTTGGGTAAGTCTAAAGGTGTTAGTTGGATTGATTTCATGGATATGAACGGCGACCGTTTCCCGGATGTCATACGCAAAGGAAAAGTACAGTTTACTAATATGACTGGTGGATTAGAAGACAGTCAACGTGATGTTGGATTAGATTTTTTCTTCCGTAGATCGCATTCTGAATCTTTTAGTTTAGGTGTTGGTGGCACTTTTCCATGGGCAAAAACTAGTGCGGGTGGAACCGGTGATACGGCTTCTGGAAATCAAATGCCTCCTTTGGGCACTATTTCCGGCGGTTTTAATATAGGGAATTTGGATACTAAATATAATGTCATGGATATCAATGGAGATGGTTTGCCAGACTTGGTAATGCAACCTGCTAATGATGCACTTGATGTTTTGAAAGATATATTGTTGATACCCAGCGTAAAACCAGATTGGAAATCACCACCGCCATTAATGGTGGCTCTCAATTTGGGTTATAATTTTGCTGCTCCTGAACCTTGGGGAGAAGCATATATTGATAAAGGCAAGAGTTATGGTGGAAATTTTGGGGTAGGTTTTAATATCCAAGATTATGGTTTTGCTGGTGGTGTCACCATGACTTGTAGTGTTGCCGAAGCTTCGCAAGCGTTGATGGATATGAATGGTGATGGTTTATTGGATAAAGTGAAGATTGAAAAGGGCAGTTCATTACTTGAGAAAATTGTCACTGGCAAGTGTGGAATAGATTTAGCCAAAGATTTAGTTTTAGATAGGAGCAGGTTAAGTGTTGTTTCTAGCCTTACCGGTGAAAAGGTTGATTCTTTCCTTGATGATTTAGTGAATTTGTCACCTTCTGATAAGTTTATTCGAGTTAATTTAAACACCGGAACTGGTTTTGCAGCTAAAGAAATTGTGTGGCCTACAAGAGTAGCCAGTGGTATTGGTTTAAACACAACTAGGGGAATTGGTAGTGGAGTTTACTTTACATTTGGGATTACACTTCCACCGGGCATCGTCAGTTTAATTTTTAATCCGGGAGGACATTTTAGTAGAAGTATTAATCATCCCGAAATCAGCATCCGTGATATAGATGGTGATGGTAATCCGGATTATTTGTATTCCACTAAAGATAGCCAATTAATCGTGGGACGTAGTTTTGTGGGACGGACTAACCTATTAAAAAGCGTCCAACGTCCATTAGGTGCTTCGTTTGAAGTTGAGTATGAACGCAGTGGCAACACTTACAAACAACCGCATAGTAAATGGGTAATGTCTCGTGTTTCTGTGCATGATGGCCATGAAGGTGATGGTGTGGATGTGCAGGTTAAGACTTATCGTTATGAAGATGGATTCTACAATCGGCAAGAACGGGATTTTTATGGTTATCACGTATTGGTTGAAGAACATCGGGATGCTGGTGATAAGTTGTATCGTTCCATTACTCGTGAGTTCTATAATGACAGCTATTACCGTAAAGGGTTGTTAGCTAAGGAAACTACGGCGGATGCGGATGGCAATTTGTATCTGGAAACCGAGAATATTTATGTGTTGCGGAATGTGGATACTGGCGGTGAATTGGTGAGTCTGAATGATTTAATAGCTACGGTATTTCCAGAGTTACGCCGGACTGATAAGCGGTTTTATGAAGGTCAAGCTGTGGCAGGTAAATCAACTTATACCATCCTTGAATATGATGCTTTAGGCAATGTTATCTACTTTAAAGATGGAGCAGATATTGGCAGTCAAGATGATGTCATTGCTGAAATTGGTTACTTCAAAGATGCAGCTAATTATATCGTGGGCAAAGCCGATAAGATTGTCGTGACTGATAATAGTGGTACGGTGTTGCGGCGACGGGAAGCTATTTTTGACAGTGGCACTGGTAATCTGAGTCAGGTGAGTATTTATCTGGCTGATGGCAGTGCGGCGACCTCGAATATAGATTATAACCAGTATGGCAATATCGAACGTATGACTGGGCCGATGAATTATAAGGGGCAACGTTATAGTTTGACCTATACTTATGATCCTGCGGTTTTCACCCATAATACCAGTGTCACCGATAGCTTTGGTTATGTGTCACGGGGCGATTACAACCTCAAATATGGCAAGGTACTAAATACGACGGACATTAATAATAATCCGTTGGACTACTCTTATGACCAATTTGGGCGAGTCAAGACGATTGTGGGGCCATATCAAACTGAGACTGGTTTGGATACGATTTTGTTTGAGTATCATCCCGAAGCGACGATACCTTGGGCTTTGACTCAACATATTGATGTGTATCGCAATGTCAATGACCCAATTGAAACAGTGTTGTTTACTGATGGTCTCAAGCGGGTATTGCAAACCAAGAAAGATGCGACTATCCATGCTAATGAAGGTCGTGGCGGTAATAAAAATGTGATGATAGTGTCTGGGCATGTCAACTATGATTTTATTGGTCGTGCTATTGAACAATATTATCCGATTACGGAAGCTTTGGGTAAACCGGGCGTGTTTAATACGGGCGTGGATAGTATTCAGCCAACGGTGATGGGTTATGATGCGATGGATCGCACGGTTAAAACTACGATTCCAGATAATACCAGTACGCTTATGGCTTATGGTTTTGGTTTGGATCGCAAGGTGCAAACCCAATTCTTTACTAGGGTGACAGATGCTAATGGTATATCTAAGGAAAGTTATAAAGATGTACGCGGTGTTATCACGGCGGTCAAGGAATTTAATGAGGGTGAGATTCTGTGGACGAGCTACGAATATGATTCGCTCAAACAAATCGTTACGGTGGTTGATGACCAAAACAATGTCACGACGGTGAGTTATGACAATTTGGGGCGGCGGACGCATATTGATAGCCCGGATATGGGGTTGACCGAGACGGTGTATGATTTAGCCTCGAATGTCAGACAGAAAATCACTGCGAATTTGCGGGCTGCTGAACAGGCGATTGTGTATGATTATACAAACAACCGTTTGAATAGCATCACTTATCCGAACTTTGCTGAAAATAACGTGACTTATACTTACGGTGCGCCGGGTGCGGCTGATAATCGGGCCAATCGGGTGGTTACGATCAGTGATGAATCGGGAACTAGTGAGTCTTTTTATGGGCCGTTAGGTGAAGTGGTGAAAACCATTAATACGATTAACGTTGATGTTGGTCAGCCAGAAGTTTATACGACTGAGTATGAATATGATACTTGGAATCGTTTGTTGAGGTTGGTTTATCCGGATGGCGAAGTGTTGACTCATGAATATGATTCTGGTGGTTTGGTGCGGGCGATAGCTGGAGAAAAAGCCGGTAATCAGTATGCCTATCTGAATCAACTGGATTACGATAAATTTGGCCAACGGGTGTTTGTTAATTTTGGCAATGGAGTTCGGACTAATTATAGTTATAATCCGTTGAATCGACGCTTGAGCGTGTTAAAAGCGGGTAAAGGGAAGCTGTTCCAAAACCTGACTTATGAGTATGATTTGGTTGGTAATATTCTGGGGCAAGCGAATTTAGCAACGGTGACTTCTCCGAATCAATTGGGTGGGGCGACGCAGTATCAGTATGAGTATGATGATTTGTATCGGTTGACTCATGCGGAGGGAACTTTTGACTTTGAGCCGAATAAACAACATAGTTATCAGTTGGATATGGTTTATGATAGCATTCATAATATCAAGGCGAAAACTCAATTGCATACTTTGCGGATGCCCAGTAATCAATTGATTACGCAGAAGAAAACGACTTATGATTGGTCGTATGCTTATGATGGTGTTCAGCCTCATGCAGCGACGCATATTGGTGAGCGGACGTTTAGTTATGATGCCAATGGTAATCAGACTGGTTGGGAGCATGATGAAAATGGTACGCTGCGGACTATCGTTTGGGATGAGGAAAATCGGATTCAGTCTATAGCTGATAATGGCAGTACCACGAATTATAAGTATAACGCTGCGGGTGAGCGGGTGATTAAGCGTGGTTCACACGGTGAAACGGTTTACCTTAATCAGTTTTTTGTGATTCGGAATGGTTCTAATGCGACGAAAAATGTTTTTGTTGGTTCAAGTCGTATTGTTGCTAAGTTGGTGAAGCAGGAGAAGTCTGGTAAGAAGAAGCCTAAAGGGCCGGTTGAGAAGGATTTGTATTTTTATCATCCGGATCATTTGGGTAGTACGGCTTATGTGACGGATGCTAAGGGAAGTGTTCATCAGCATTTGGAGTATATGGCGTTTGGTGAGACGTTTGTTGAGCAGTCAAGTGGTGGTAAGCTTTTGTCTTATGGTTTTACTGGGAAGGAGTTGGATACTGAGTCGGGGTTGTATTATTTTGGTGCTAGGTATTATGATCCGAGGACGAGTGTTTGGGTGTCGCCTGATCCGATTTTGGGTGCTTATTTAGGTGGTCAAGCTGGAATGGGTGGGGTGTTTAACTCGTTTAATTTGGGGTTGTATACTTATACTCATTTGAATCCTGTTAAGTTTGTTGATCCTGATGGGAATCAAGTTGATGGTGGCCCCACAATTTGGGTTGTTGAACATGACTCTACACTTAAATTTGGAAGTACTTTGTATATAAATACTCCAAATGGAACAAAGTCTTACCCTGCTAATACTAGAGCAAATTATGGTGGAAATAAGGGCAATGGTATTAAGGAAGGTAAGTACTACTATAGGGTGGGGCTACATCCTATGGGTCGTCCGAAAAAGGGGCAAGTTCCCTATAAAGCCCTAAATATATATGGTGACTCAAAATTCAAAAATAGAACTTCTATTTTACCTGTCTTTCCAAAAAAAGCTAGTGGTAAGCTTTTTGGTGGAATAAATCTTCATAAGGGAACTGGTACTGGCTGTATAACAATACCTAGTAAATATTGGAATGGTTTTATTTCAAATTTCAAAAAAGGTAATACTGGAACACTCGAATTATACAGAGGGATTCTTATCTTGTTAGATGAAGTCATAGTTAGACCTAGAGTGGAGAAAATGACTCCACGTTCAATACAGTTGATGCCAATAGAACCTAAACCTCCTTCATTATCGCATTTACCACATAAACCTATTGAGGTTCCTAAACGTAATTTTGGAGAGAAGTTACAACATTTGTGGTTTAAAGTAACGGGAAAATATAAGAAAGATTAAGCGAGCGTAGGGTGGGTATAGAAAAGCGGCAACTTCGTTACTCGCTTGGTTCAACCCACCATTCCTTGATTTGGTTTGGGTTTTTGTTGTCTGTCAGTACAGTGGATTGGCGGTATCAACGGATTTCTATTACTTAACTTATTTTAATAATCCGTTAATACCGTTAATCGGTTGTACTCTTTTTCAGAATTGGTTCTTTGCTGTTGTTGGTTGGGCGAACACATAGCGAGCGTAGGGTGGGTTGTCGCTCTACTTTCTTATCTTTACTCTCATTTCATCCCTTTCATATTTGTGTTGTTTGTGATGAATATGGCATATCTTACTATCTATATAAAATGGATAAAATATGGTTGATGAATCCAAAGAAGTTGAGATACGTATTGAGTATCCAGATGAAATCGGTTATAGAGTTGTTAATGAATTAAAACAATTTGTACAACAGAAGGGATTTACAGTAAGGCGAGTTAGTGACCATTATTACGGTTCTCACAAAAGAACTCAAATATTTTTAAATCTTACACCTCCAAAAAAATGAACGTAGCGAGTGTAGGGTGTGTAGAGAAAAAACAACAATCTCATTATATAATTGATTCAACCCACCATTCCTTGATTTGTCTTGGCTATTTGTGGTCTGTCAGTACAGCGGATTGGCGGTATCAACGGATTTCTTTACTTAACTTATTTTAATAATCCGTTAATACCGTTAATCGGTTGTACTCTTTTTCAGAATTGGTTCTTTGCTGTTATCTTGTTAATCCTTGAATCCGGCGAATCCTGATTCAGACGTGATAGTTTTTTGGTGTTATTGAGTTTATTGCGATTCAGACGTTTATGGAGAAATATCATGCGTTTAACTATTGAAATAGAACAAGAA
>JAYQWI020001275.1:0-3838 GCA_035871815.2 Candidatus Parabeggiatoa communis | reverse complement strand
GTTATTTAGGGTAAGAGGAGAATTCGTAGCCATCTACAAAACATAAGAAAACGCAAGAGACGCAAGAGACGCAAAAGGCGCAAGCGAAGCAAGAATGCCAGATTGCTTAAAAGGATTAATTCGCTTATCCCCGTAATTAGCCATCTACAAAATGAAAAAATAACGCAAGAGGCGCAAGAGGCGCAAAGGCGCAAAGGTGCCAAGTTATTCCAACCCACCGCACAACCCCGAAGGGCGCTTTATGAAAACGCAAATATGATATAATAACCCCTTTTTAAAATCCAGTCATTCACATCATGTCACTATCTACTCTCACTTCGATCCTAAAAACGGGCCTCTGTGCCGCACTTGATGGCCCTGTTGTCGGCGTTCTTGCGGCTAAACTGGGCGGTAAAGTGATTTCTATTTTGAAAGAACATTTCACTTTTACCGCTTATGAAATCGCAGAAACTTATCAAGAAAGCTATGGGTATGCCCTTGCCGCTATCAGCGCAGGATTGGCGGCCCCTGATCAAAAACTGGCTTTTTTACAAAAGCTAACCCATTCTAAAATCACCCGCGAATTTTCTGAGCAACTTGATCAACATTATTTACAACCCTTCGCTCAACAACGCGGTATCGACAACCAAGCTTTGCCGGCATTACGCAAACGATTGCTTGATCAAATCAAAAAGTTAGCCAAACAACCGGCGATTTTTCAAGCTGAACCAGTGCCTTTCACTGAATCGGAATTAGCCGCTTCTATCAATCACACCGGTACATTGGCGATTACCGAATTGGTGTTAGAACACTTGCAGCATCAACCCCCTGATTTTTTTGAAAAACTCGGATTTTCCCTTGAGGATGAAGAAGAATTAGTGGCCTTTTTGCGTTATGGTGAATTATTAGGCAACGCCGTCTTGTTTTTCTTTCGGGAACGCTTGCGTAAAGATGAACGCGCTGAAAAAACTTTAGCGGCCTTACAAAGAGAAGGGTTATGGGCAGATGTGCGGGATATCAAAACGGCCCAAGACACGCTTTCTACACAACTTCAACAACAATTGGAAACCCAAAAGCAGGCACTAATAGAGGCCTTACAAGCGGGGCAATTTGCCAACGCGCCTGAGCAAACCCAACAATTGCAAGAATTGCAAAATCGCGTTGAACAGATTCCTGAACAATTAGACATGGCGCGTACAGCTTGGCAAGGTAGCCAACAACAATTGATTGCTTTTTCTAATCGTTTTAACGCTTGGGCCGAATTGTTGGATGAAAAAGTAGAGATCGTGTTAGAGGAAATGGGGACTTTACAAGGCACAGTCGATAGAATTGATGACCATGTCGATACCCTGTTGCAAGAATTTAGGCAGTTTATGCAGCGTTTTGAACTGTCAAAACAGGTGAAACCGCGTGATGAATTTACACAGCACAATAGCACCAGCTTAAAACTGATTCAAGAAGCGGTTGCCAAATTAAAAGGCGTACCCCTTAATGATCCACAATACAATGAATTAGTGCTCGCAGCGGGTAGCGTTTTATCTTCTACCGGCAATCTCGCAGAAGCCGAAAGGCTGTTTCTCCAAGCCAAAGACACCGCTCAAAACGATGCCGAAAAAGCCTTATCGTGTTTCAATCTCTTTCAAGTGCGACTACGGCGCAGAGCCTACCCAGAAGCCTTAGCCGATCTGCTCGCCGCGATTGCCATCGATCCACAACGCTATGCCTTGCATGATATTCATCGATATCCGATTGAACGGCTATTAGGGGCTGGCGGAATGGGCTGCGTGTTTTTGTGTCAAAACCAATGGCGCAATAATAAAGTCGTCGTCAAATGCTTTTGGGAAGAATGCGAAGGGCAACGTGATGAGATTTTTGGCGAAGCCATGATCATGCGTAAAATCGCAGGGGATTATGTGCCAGAACCCCTGGATTATGGTTATGTCGATGCCACACGACAAGACAGGCCTTATTTTGTCACCGAATATTTGGAAGGCGCATTAGATGGTGAAAGCTGGTTAGCCCAATATGGCAAACTGGATAGTGTGACAGGCCTTGAAGTCGGATTACAAGTGGCACAAGGTTTACACATCGCGCATCAACAAGGTATTTATCATCTTGATTTAAAACCCGCGAATTTGTTAATGAAAGCAACCGAAAACGGTATCAACGTCAAAATCATTGACTTTGGATTAGCACGGGTAGCCACCTCTTTAAAAGAAGAAGCCCTTTCTCGCCGCGATGTCAGTGGCATGACGCAATTTGGACAAACCATAGTCGGCACTTTAGACTACGCGCCGCCGGAACAATTAGGCCATACCAAATGCGGTAAACCCGGCCCCAAAAGCGACTTATTTTCCTTTGGTGCCACCCTCTATCGCTTAATGACAGGAGAAAGTCCTCGCCATTTAAATCCACGGCGTTTCGGGGAAGCACCGACAGCATTATTTGAATTGTTATGCGACTGCAAGGAAGAAAAACCCAGACAACGTCCAGAAATTGCTGATGTGATTCAACAACTTAAAGACATTTTAAGCCAGATCACGCTCGTTGTTTCGCCAACAGGCGATTATCCAACGATAACGGCCGCGATTGAACACGCTCAAACGGGAAGCCGTATTCTCATCAAACCAGGCCTTTACCAAGAAAGTATTACCCTAGATAAACCATTACAGCTTATCGGCGACGGTGCGATGGAAGAGATTATTGTTGAAAGTCAAACAGGGCGTTGTGTTTGGATGAAAACGGATCAAGCCTTAATACGTGGATTAAGCTTACGTTGTCGCCCCGGATTGAATGAGAAAAAATACTTTGCCGTCGATATTCCACAAGGGCAACTCACATTAGAATACTGTGATATCAGTTCAGAAGCGTTAGCCTGTGTTGCGATTCATAGCAGTATCGGATTACTGAATCATTGCCAAATTCACGACAGCCATGCTGGCGGTATTTACGTTTATAACAATGGCAAGGGGCGGATAGAACACTGTGATATTTTTGGCAATGCTTATCCCGGCATACAAATCAAAGAAGGGGGGGATCCGCAGATCACAGATTGCCAAATTCACGATGGTAAAAGCAGCGGTGTTGTCGTTTCACACCAAGGCAAAGGGCAAATAAGCCATTGCACTATTTTTGGTAACGCTTATGCCGGGATAGAAATCAATCAAAAAGGCGATCCGGTAATACAAGATTGTCAGATTCACGATGGCGGAACCAGTGGCATTTACATTCACCATCATGGCCGAGGCAAGATAGAAAACTGTGAGATTTCAGGCCATGCTTATCCGGGCATCACGATCAAAAACGGTGGCCAGCCACTGATTCAAGGGTGTCAAATTTACGATGGCAAAGCCAGCGGCGTACTGTTTTCACAAGAGGGCAACGGCAAAATACAAGACTGCGATATTTTCGCCAACGGGCGAGCCGGGATCAAAATTGAGAATGGGGGCAACCCAGTTGTTGAAAACTGTACCATTAAAGAAAATGCCTGGCATGGCGTATGGGTGTTAAAAAGCGGTTTAGGGACAATAATTGATTGTGATTTGCGGGATAATGAGAAAGGGGCATTTGAGATTGAAGCGGATTGCGAAGAAGTGAAACGTCGCGGCAATAAAACATAAAGAAAAGGATTGTATATAATGAAAGGATTTTAAAACGGATTGTTCAAAATTCATCATTTTACGCCTGAACAATTATATACAATCCCTGTCGTAATGGATGCTGGGATAGAACGTGGAGTAAAGTGATTGTCGCTGATTAAAACCAATCAGCGGCATCATGATCATCAGGCTCATCAATGTTCTATCCCTATTATTTATATAGTTTGTCAGATAAATAGGTTAGCCTTTCCAATAGTGGA
>JAYQWI020001274.1:0-3424 GCA_035871815.2 Candidatus Parabeggiatoa communis | reverse complement strand
GGATAAGTATGACAATTGACGCAAAATATTGTAAACCAATTCCAAATATTGCTCATCCAAACGATCTATCTCTTGTTTTAATTGGGCTTTAGCTATTATCATGAGATGGCCTAAGGTTAAATGGTTTGCTCGTTAAACCTATTAAATTTGTGATGAATTCTGAATTGTTGAACAGCTGATAGCACGCTGATTGCACAGATTATTCTGATTGACGCTGATTAATGATTAGCCAAAGACGCTATAGAGAAGAATCGAAATCCTTGCGTCGTTTGCGTCTCTTGCGTTTTCCTTATTTTGGAAAACTGCTAGGGTATATGCTGCAAGCCAGTTCAAACAAGAAGCTATCCATGTCTTCTTTGCCGTAGTCGTTTAAATCAAAGTCATATTCATATTCAAAGACTATTTTTTGACTGTTTTGTGTTGGGGTAAAGGATTTTACCGTGATTGGAGATAAGTCTTGCCAAAATATCTGGAAAAGGCCTGTCACATAATCGAATTGTGCCTGATTATTCTTATCCCAGTATTGCATGGTTTTGAGCAAAGCGGAAAAATCTAACTGTGTCGGGCTAGGGGGTTGTAATAATTTACCCTTGTTTTTTAAAACTTGGGCATAAGTTTGGAGTAATTGGGAATAGCTATTTGAGCATTGAGACAAGAGCGTCTTGGAATCCTGTTCTATCCGCTTTTTCAGTTCTTGTTTTGGGAGTTTGTCAGCAAACAAATTCAGCAGAAGAGTCTCATAATCTGCTGTTTTGTCAGACAATGTAAACATGGCTCGCATTGCCACAATAAACAAAAAGGCCACATCACGTTCAGATAGATTATCAAGAATTTTGGCGTGAGCAGTCCAATTTCGGGCACATTTGATAATTTGCCCAAAAGTTTTTTGGCGTTTTAAAACACTTTTATCAGGTATATCCCCTGATTTCAAATTATCGGGGCTAAAATCATCCTCCCATTCATGCGATAAGGTTCTGACGAATAACTTATAAAGCGATTGAACATTTGAAGGTTCACGTCGCGGTAAGTATTGCAGCAAGGTTTCCAAGTAATCGTGCATATTTTGCACTGTCACATTTTGACGATTTTTATTGGTGCAAAACTGTCTAAATAGTATAGTGTCAGAGCTCAAGTCTTTTTGAATCTGTTGACATCCTTCAATAATTCCCCGTCTCAGAATCGAGTAAGGATTATTTCGGCGTTTTGTTATCCATTGTTGTACCTCATGCTTTTCATCTTTGGAAAGCATCAAAGGTAAGTCTATCTTGGCTTCTTTAAAAACAGATTGGATATGCTTTTGCTCTTTGCTATGGTTAGAACAAAACAAAATATGCTCTTTTGGAAAATCAAGCGCCATCACCAATTCGACATAGAGTTTATAGCCCGCTTCCTGTTTTAAATGGTTTGCCGCTTTTTTATAACTCGCTTGATCTTGTGACTTATCTTGATCAGGCTGATAACCATAAAAGGTTTCTAATAGGTTTAGCAAATCAGTTTGCTCGTCATATCGCAACCCTGAACGAATATCAATTAAATCAATGTCTAAAATGACATAATCCACCTCAAATAGCTGGGTGCGAATAAAGCGTAGGCCTTCCAAAAAATTGAATTCAACCAAGACACCATACTTTTTCAGAAGCTGTTTAAGCTTGGGTTTTGTTGCTGGGATTTCAGTATTTTGTAAGAGATGTCCAAACACATTTTCGGTGGCGTGTTCAGTACCATCCTCAAAATCTTCAATCCATAAAAATCGACTCATCTTTATTTTTCCTCAATTAACAAATGGGTTGGCATACAAAATTCGGCGACATAATCATCTTGAAATCGCGGTTTAGGAAAATCACCCCCTAATTGCTTAGCAATGAGGCCTAAAAATTTATGGCCTCTACCACTCCCCTTACCTGATTGTTCCTCTATTGCAGTCGGATTTTGAGACACAAAATGGCAAACGTCTTTCTCACAATACCACTGTAATTGTAAAGGAATACGGTTTTCAGAGGCATAATATTTAATCGCATTTAAGATCATTTCTGTCATGACAATCGTCAAAACAGAGACTGTCGTACCATGACAAGCAAAACGGATTGGATTGTCTGTAAATCCTTGAATGTGTATCGGAAAAAATCGTTTATCCATCCAAGCGACGATATCGTCTAAATGGGAGTCATTTAATAGGGTTGTAAACTTGTCTTCCCATTCAGATTGTAATTGCTCTTCTAACTCAAAATACTCATCTTCCCACACCAAACGTGTTATCGTGCTGGGAATTTGCCCCATTCTTTTGGCATAAGCAAAATAATGCTGTCTGATTTTATCAACTTGATTGATAGATAATAATTGATAAATCGCCAGAATGAGAGATTTTTCTAAAACCGATAATAGTGTCCCTTTGCCTTGCCTATCTTGCTTTAACAGATCACGTAACTGAGTGGGATTGGTTGAAATGACACTGAAAATATCAAGCAAGCCACGCATGGTGTGTATGGCATCTAAAGAACGTTTTGCAGGATGTCCTTTTTCGACATGATATTCAATTTTTTGCAACGGCCCTCGAAATTTATGGGCAAACATAGCCATGATATCTTCTAAATCTTGCTTAGCCGCCGCCAGTTGTTGTCTCGCCGCCCTTTCATCAAGCAGACTTAATTTATCTCGTGCCAATAAAGCAATCCATTGTCTCACATCAAGGGGATAATCTTGGGAATCCTCAGTATCATTTCGCCCTAAGGAAAATGGAATATAAGAAAAGACTTGTTTTTCCTTGAGTCTATCAATATTTTTTTGAAATTGTTCACGGGCTTTTTCAATATTCACGGCAATGCCTTTGCCTTCCATGTAGGCCAGGCCTAAACAATATTGCGCCAAAATATCTTGTTGTTGAGCGGCTTTTTGAAATAAAGAAAAGGCTTGTTGCTCGTCTTTTTGAACAGCGTTACCGGTTTTATAAAGTAGGGCTAAAATGACTTGGGTGACGGCATTGTCTTGTTGATTTAAATAATCAACGTCATCTTTATCAAAAATAGGCTCAAAAATAGTGGTATCATCATCAATTTTTTCATTGAGTGAAACTAAGCTTGCAGCAACCTGACATAACCACTCAAAAGAGGTTTTGTTTTGAACCGCTTCATTTTTTTGTTTATCATAAATTTTAGCTAAGTTAAATTGTGCTGAAATATGGCCTTGTTTTGCTGCTTTACCCCACCAATTGACAGCTATTTCATAATCTTGAGTAATACCTTGTCCTTTTTCATAGGCAACTCCTAAGTTATTTTGTGCATTAGCATTACCTTGCTCGGCTGCTTTACGCCACCAATCGGCAGCTTTTTCATAATCTTTAGCAATACCTTTACCATTAAGATAGGCAATTCCTAAATTATATTGTGCATCAACATTACCTTGCTTGGCTGATTTTTCCAACCAATAG
>JAYQWI020001273.1:0-2982 GCA_035871815.2 Candidatus Parabeggiatoa communis | reverse complement strand
AGTTAATCAACGAATTAGCAGCGCACTTCATTCAGAACAGCACATTCAGTCAACGCTGCCATGTCCAATATTTTGCGATCGACCTTCAGATAAGCAACCTCATCTTCAATAATAATCACAACTTCAGCCACGCCTGGCACTTGCATCAAACAATGGGTTAATTGATTGGCTTTTTGTTTGTCAAGTTGGCCAATGTTGAGTAAGTGGCTGGTTAAGTAATGCGGTTTTTGCATGGTTGCTGCCAGTATAAACCAAATCACCGTTAATGTGGCACAAAAAGCAAATACGGCGCTAATACTATAATGTTGATGCAACCAGCCACCCATGACACCGCCTAAAAAGGCACCAAAAAATTGGGCGCTTGAATAGACACCCATTGCAGTGCCTTTACTTTCCGCCGGTGCGATTTTGCTGATGAGCGAAGGTAAGCTGGCTTCAAGTAAATTAATCGCTGTGAAGAATAAAAATAGCATGAGTATCATGCCAATCAAATCATGATGTAAGTAGCTCAAGCCCAATTGAGAGAGGCCTAGTAGGCCTATTGCGCCAACAAAGACGATTTTCATCTTGCGATATTTTTCAGCAATGATGATGAAAGGTATCATGGCGATGACAGAAGCAATGAGTACGGGTACATAAACCAGCCAATGGTGTTCAGCATCCACTTTGGTTTTTAAAACAATAGGCAATACGACAAACAGTGATGTCAGTAGTAAATGGAGTAATAAAATACCAAAATCTAGGCGTAATAATTGGGTGTCTTGTAAAACGCGTTTAAATTGTGTTGGGGCCGGTTCAGTATCACGGTGAAAACGACAACTTAGGGGTTGGGGTACAATCAAGTACAAGATAGCAATACCGATTAAGGCAAACATGGCTGTCAACCAGAAAATGCCGGGTACACTTATCCAACGGTAGAATAAAGGGCCGAGTGCTAAAGCTAAAATAAATGAACTGCCGATGCTCATACCCATGATAGCCATCGCTTTAGTACGGTGTTCTTCACGGGTTAAATCGGCCATCATCGCGAGTGTTGCAGAGGCAATGGCTCCACAGCCCTGTATGGCGCGGCCTATAATAATACCAATAATGGAAGTAGAAAGCGCTGCTATGACACTACCTACCGCAAATAGAAGTAAACCAATATAAATGATCGGTTTACGTCCAAAACGGTCAGATAACATACCAAATGGAATTTGGAAAATCGCTTGAGTCAGGCCATAGATTCCTATTGCGAGCCCAACCAAAGTAGGGGTTGTATCCGGTAAATCTTGGGCATAAATGGCGAAAACGGGGAGAATCATAAATAAGCCCATCATTCTGATGGACATAATACTGGCGAGTGCCATAGTGGCACGTCGTTCGCCATGAGTCATATTATTGTTAGGAATCATAAATTTTAATGATAAAGCTAAAACTCTCTGCTAGAATTATCCCAAATTTGAAACATTTGGAAAGAAGAAAATCAATTTTTCTATCTATAAAGGCACGCAAGGGCAGCCCCTACGTCAAATCTTATTAATAAAGGGCGAGAACAAAAGTTCGCCCTCCCCCGCCGTTATAATCCGTTTTTTCTAGGAATAATTTTTGCGGGTACACCAACTGCAATAGAGTTTGCAGGCACATCTTTGAGCACGACAGCATTGGCACCAATTGCGACATCATCACCAATCTGTATGGGGCCGAGTAATTTAGCACCCACACCAATATCGACTCGATTGCCAATAGTGGGAGAGCCACGTATTCCAGTCTGTTTTAAACCGACTGTCACACCGTTGCGAATAATCACATCATCACCAAAGACGGCATCACCGCTTACGATGATATTGCCAAAATGTTCAATGGTAAAACGTTTACCTACTTTGGCTTCACAGGGTAATTCAATCCCGGTAATGATTTGAATAAAAAGAAATAAGATTTTGTATAGAAAAGAAAAGGGCATGCGTAACAATTTTATTTTAATGGTGTAGCGCCATCGTCCAAGACGATAGATTAACATAACCCAAAAACCTTGGCGAGTGATATCATGTTGATAGGTACGCCAATCCTCACGAATATTTTCAAACACGGCGTTGTGTTCTCCCCCCTTTCTATTTGTATTCAATCAAACGACGACGTTGTCCGCGCCAGCGGTGGTAGTAGTAAGATAATTGTCCAATGCCAATAGGTAAGCACTGAAATTGTGAGTGTAGCCCATACAAAAACAAGGTAAGCGGATTGCTTGATTTCCAGCGTGCTTTGATAGCAGTACGCACACTGAGCAATAGAAACACTAGCACACTTAAAGCTAAGGGCCACCACGTTCTCATGAGAAATGTGGCAATCAGTCCAACCATGAAAATGCCGGTTAACACACTGGCTTTTAAAAAAATTTTGCGTAATTCAGATTGCCATAAAGGGGTAGCCGTATTGCGAAAAAGTGTTGAGACTTCAGCATAAGCGTGGCCGGCTCGTACCGCTCGCTGCCAATATTGTTTGGCTTGGGTGATGGCTAAATCATGCTGTGTCATGGGTTGATCGATGTGCATAATAGTATAACCCAAGGCGCGAATACGTTGACACATTTCGGGCTCTTCTCCAGCAATCAGTTGTGGGTTGTAGCCATCTACTTCTTCTAATACAGCACGTCGCATTAAAGCATCGCCACCACAAAACTCTGAAATCCCTAGGGGATATACCCAGTCTAAATCTAATACACGCTGATACACAGAAGCGTATGGTGCCAACTCACGACGATGCCCCCAGACAATAGCCACTTGAGGATCATCTAGTTGCTGTATTGCTTTTTTAACGAAATCAGGGTGTAGAATCGTATCACCATCAAGAAATAACACCAGTGGTGCTTGAGCAACACGCCATCCCGCATTGCGACCAATAGCCGCAGCCGGGCGTTCTGGATGTACAACCCGTACTTTAGCCCCTAAGGCTTTCGCCTGGGCCGGACTGCCATCAGTGGAATCCGAATCGACATAAATGATTTCC
>JAYQWI020001272.1:0-3949 GCA_035871815.2 Candidatus Parabeggiatoa communis | reverse complement strand
TCCAATAGATGCAAAATAAATTTTGCACTCCACTATTTAAAAATGAAGGTTCTCAAAACGATGCAAAACACTGATTTTAGTTTAGAAATTCCACAGGGTACCCCGCGTTATTTAACGATTGGTTGGTTAGGGCTGGCATTGGCTTCTCTTGTCATTGGGGGCCTCTTAACTATTTTAATTGTTCTTTCCAGAACGCCTTTTTTTCAGGAAATCATTCCTTGGGTGGATTTTTTTCATACCGCGCTGGTTGTGCATGTCGATTTGACTGTGTTGGTGTGGTTTTTGGCTTTCGCGGGTGTTTTTTGGAGTTTGATTAGCCGGGCACGTTGTCTCTGCGGTTGGTTACCGCTCTTATTCGCTGTCGTTGGGACGATTATGATGAGTCTTGCTCCTTTTATGGGCGAAGGCCATCCGGTGATGAGTAATTATGTTCCGGTGTTGCAAATGCCGCTCTTTTTGGGTGGATTAGGGCTATTTGGGCTGGGTTTCACGTTGTTGGTGTTACACAGTTTGATGACTTCTCATCCTCTTAATCTGGGGGAAAACGGGGCTGGCGCACTGCGTTTTGGATTGTTTACGGCTTTACTGACGGCATTGATTGCGATTATGGCTCTGATTTGGTCTTACAGTGATATTGCTTCGGAAAACATAGCGGGTCAATATTATTATGAACTGTTGTTTTGGGGCAGTGGCCATGTTTTGCAATTTACCCATACTCAGTTAATGCTGGTTGCTTGGTTATGGTTGGCAAGTGTTTTGGGCGTTGTGCGGTTTATCAGTCCGCGCGTGGCGATCATGTTATTTGCGCTGGGTATGGCACCGACTTTATTAACCCCTTGGATTTATTGGAGTTATGATGTCAATTCTCCCAATCACATCGTGACATTCACTTGGCTGATGCAATACGGTGGTGGTTTAGCCGCTCTGCCTTTGGGATTGATGTTGGTGTTGGGCTTGATGAAGGGGGCTATATTTAGCCCGGAACGTTCTGCGTTGATCTTTTCCATTCTGCTGTTTGCGGTGGGGGGCATCATTGGTTTTCTGATTACGGGTAGTAATGTGACGGTTCCAGCCCACTATCATGGTTCGATTGTTGCCGTCACGCTGGCTTTTATGGGTATCACTTATCACTTGATGCCACGTCTTGGATTCCGGGAAATCAAGGGCGAATGGGCACAATGGCAACCGGTTATTTTGGGTACGGGTCAATTATTACATGTCTTAGGCTTGGCTTGGTCGGGCGGATATGGGGTACCGCGTAAAACGGCCGGTGCGGCCCAAGGATTAGATAGTCTTCAGCAACAGCTTGGTATGGGAATGATGGGCTTAGGGGGGATGATTGCTATCATTGGCGGTATTATCTTTTTAGTGCTGGTTTTTATGGCGATGCTGCCGCAGAAAAATCAATGATAGAACACTGATTCGGCTTCTTGTCATATTTTTAGCGTCCTTTAGCTCGAAAGCGTCAAAGCGCGTTTATTTCTATAAAAATGGATTCTGCTATATAACTACAAGGATTATTTATAATAAAGGATAAGTATCGGGCAAGCGATTGGCTCATCAGTCTCAACATGCAGAAATATCGTTCATGAAACTCAATGACTTCAAGCTTGGCACAATCTAATCCTTTATTATAAATAAACAATCCTTGTCGTTATATTTTAAATCAGCGTCAATCAGTTTAATCATGAGAATCAGCGTTCTATCCAAAAAAAGCCCGATAATTGATAACTGAGGTGTTCATTGATAACTGATAATTGCTGAGCGGGTTATAACGGGATCACAGATCGCGAGATAAGGTTTAATTTCTTGCGCCAATCGCTTTGATAAAGCCTCTTCGGCTACATCCAAATCATAATGGTTTTGCAAGTTTAACCAGAATTTGGCGGATAAACCAAAATAACGTCCAAGACGTAATGCCATTTCGGCTGTTATAGCCTGTTTTCCTTGTATAATATTACTGATTTGTTGTCTCGAAACATTCAGACTTTCAGCTAACTGTTGTTGACTCATCCCAAAAGGTTCTAAAAATTCTTCTTTAAGTATTTCACCGGGATGAATGGGGGGAAGTTTTTTTGTAGTCATAAATACACCTGCTTTTTTAATGGTAGTCTACGATTTCAACATCATAAACATTATCATCTTTCCAAACAAAACAAATACGCCATTGATCATTAATACGGATACTGTGTTGTCCTTTGCGATCACCCTTTAAAGCTTCCAACCGATTAGCAGGCGGAATACGCAAATCGTCTAAGCGGGTTGCGGAATCTAACATCAATAGCTTTTTTCTCGCTCTGTGTTGAATATTTTGAGGAAATTGATTGGAAAAACGACGGTTGAATATTTGTTCAGTTTCTTTGCATTTAAAGGTGATAATCATTTTTGAACCCAATTTCTCTATTTTATAAAAGAGAGGCAAACAGATTAATGAGAACTGATGTGATCAGTGATATTTGATCAGTGATCATTGATTCATTGTTCTTGGGGGATTTTGTTTCTCATTCAGGAGCAGTTTCACATCCTTTTGTATTTCTTCAATTTTTTCTAGCACTGACTTGAGTCTTTGAGACTCAGAAATTTTAGCCTGTGTTTGCTTTCTTTGATAAGTGACTATCAAGGCTGAAACCAGCGAAGCAATAGCGGCTATACCCGCCACTATCATAGTAATCGAAAATGTGAAAGTCTCAGAATCCATATCATTTATTCTCCGTAATGGCTATGCAGCTTGTGCTGACAATAACGGCTCACGTTTTTATGCTTGAAAACCATAACGACAAGGATTGTATATAATAAAGGATTAGATTGTGCCAAGCTTAAAGTCATTGAGTTTCATGAGCGATCTTTCTGGAAGTTGAGACTGAGGAGCCCATTGCTTGCCCGATACTTATACCAATTCTTAAATGAAAACTGAGTTTTGAGTCCATGATTATCAGTGATTTTGATCGATTTAAAATGGATTTCAATCCAGAATTGGTATTATCCTTTATTATATACAATCCTTGTCGTTATGGTTTGGCGGATAAAGCAAAATAACGTCCAATATGTCATGCCATTTCGGCTGTTATAGCCTGTTTTCCTTGTAGAATCTTACTGATTTGTTGTCTCGAAACATTCAGACTTTCAACTAACTGTTGTTGACTCATCCCTAAATGTTCTAAAAATTCCTTTTTCAGAATTCAGGTTTAGTAGAGACGCGATGCCTCGCGTCTCTAACCCATTTCCATTCACCACGCGAGAAATTCCTTTTTCTGTAGAGACGCGATGCCTCGCGTCTCTAACCCATTTCCATTCACCATTCACCAAAAATCCATTCTCCACGCGAGAAATAGAAACGCGAGAAATAGAGACGCGATGCATCGCGTCTCTACCATCAAAAAACATTATAATTAATAAGGCTATATAAAATCTAGCTGGGGGGCTTTGCCCCCCCCAAAAAAACCAAAAACAAAAAAAATAAAAGGGGAAAAGGCTAAAGATCAAAGGTTTACAATATCCTGGAGAGCCGCGCACCGAAGTTCCTGATACGGATAGACCGCTGACCCCTGCCGCGGTTCGACGAGCGCATCCCCACGGCATCGACGTTCCACGAGCCGCCGCGCAAAACGAAAAGGCTATTATTACTAGAATCTTCCTGTCTTAAACATTGCCTTTCCTTACCGTTATAGGAATTGTCGTATTCAGAACACGTCCATTCCCAAAGGTTTCCTGATGTGTCATATAAACCAAAAGCATTGGGGGCAAAGGAGCCAATAGGTGAAGTATATACCCATTGATCTTGGCCTGCTGCTACACCAGAACAACAGTCTTCTGCACCGTAATTCGCATAGTCATGAGAGGCTTCATTTCCCCACCAGTACTTTGTTTCTGTTCCAGCGCGTGCGGCATATTCCCATTCCCCTTCCGTGGGTAAACGATATTGCTGTCCGGTTTGTTGCGTTAACCATGC
>JAYQWI020001271.1:0-2255 GCA_035871815.2 Candidatus Parabeggiatoa communis | reverse complement strand
TACGGTGGTTTCATGCTTTGTAAACATTCATCATTCAAATGCCTTTGCAATGTAACTGCTCAAAAGACGATTGAATTGAGTTCTCTATTTTAGGCAACTCCAAAAAATTAATATACCATCAATGGTGCCCATTTTCACGATAATTGAAGGGTAAGAAACTGGTATATTATTTTGGAGATGCCTTAAAAATATTTGAGACTCAATCAAACAATTGTAGATAAATCTATTCGTATGAAAAACGAAAGTTTTAACCTTGAGCTTGGAAACAAAAACGGGATAAGAAACACAGTTGTTCCTCTATATCAAATTGTTTGAAACTCATTTTAGAATAAGCAGAAAATAAGCAAGCTTAGGAACATGCATGAAATGAAATATTGAAAAAATGAACTATGCCTTTGTTATTGTTGTATTGACAAACAATTGACTCAATTATTTTATGCACATTCCTTAATTATACTTTACACCGTCACAATTTTCGAGTTGTTGTCACTTCGAGCTTTGCTATAGATATGCGAGTTCAATAAGATTTACTATGAACAAAAAAATAACATAAAAATTCAGTTTATGACAGTGCTAATACCAATTCTGATATGAAAACCATGTTTTAAGTCCAAACTTTAGTTTGGATTTGAGCAATCAATTTCAATCAAGAATTGGTATAAGTATACCAACTTTAGCGCTGAACTTTTTGCAGGTGACTCTTTTTACTATTTTTTTGGAATAATAATAATAGCAGACTTATCACCATCCGGTAACTTGATGTTATAATGAGGATTTTCACCATGTACTTTGTTCTCTACATCAGGATGTACGGGGCCTTTAGGATCAGATTTATTAATCAAATCCCCTCTATACGTACCTTTAGGATCTTTAAATCCGTTAGCCATAGCACCAAACGGATTTGGTACCAATCGTTCTTGAGTAGCAGGCCTTAATTCAGGCATATTTTCAAGTAGAGTCCTTGCTTCTTCGATTGATTCGACTATGACTTCTCCACCTTTTCTTAATTCGTCTATTTTATCACGCATTTTGCGTGATAGCATTCTGTTGAGCTTGTCGACCTTGAACCATTCAAGCGGATTGAGACAAGAAAGCCAGCAGTTTTCTTCACTCAAGAGATCACAGGTTAAACCGCCTACTTTCTTGGCTAACACATTAATCAGCCCACAAGTCGCGACACATCTCGCGTATTGTATACTAGCTGCCACAGCAGGAACAATCTCACCTGTCGGATCATATAAGTTAATCGGATCATCGTCAACGTAAATGTATCTATTATATCCCAATATCAATCCAATAGGATCAACTCTCAAATACCTACCTATCGTTGGCTCATAATACCGATAGTAGTTGTAATGCAGCCCAGTCTCTGCATCAAAATACTGCCCAGCAAACCGCAGATGATTCTCCACCAACTCCACATCAACCCGTGCCTTCCCGAAAGCTTCATAAACCGCTGCCCAAACCACATTACCTTGGCTATCCAGTAATTTCTGCGGTGTACCAAGATGATCCGTTTGATACCAATAATAACTACCATTGGTTTTCTGGAATAAGGGGTTTGTTGTCCACATTGAATCAGGTTGATAGCCATACCCCTTTATTTCGACACCACTGTCATCGTATTCGCCGATAAGTCCTTCAGCTGCATAGACAAAATAGGTTCTAACCCCTTCAACTTCTTTCCAGATTCGACGGCCAAATGGATCGTAGTCGTATTCAGCGATCAGATTATCTTCACCATCTTTTACCCGAACTAAACGGCCTTCAACATTATACTCATAATGAGTGACTTGACTACCATCCGTCTTTTTAACCACGTTGCCAGAAGCATCATACTCAAATTCGGCATCACCATAACTGAGTAGGGCATTGTTGGCATCATAACTTCCTTCTACACCTGAAGCACTTAAACGATTAGCCAGTAAGTCGTAGGTATAATTCTCATCCTCAAGCACGGGGTTGGTGGCCTGAGTTAAGCGAGATAACTCATCATATTGATAAGCGTATTCACCCTGTTCCGTTGTCTTTTTCGTGATGTTGTTGGCTGGCGAGTGTTCATACTCGTAATCCATCAGGAATTGTTGTGCGGGATCTTTAACGGCTTTGGACAACAAGCGCATCAAAGGATCGTAGGCTAAGTCAATCTGGCTGCCACCGGGTAGGGTGATTTTCGCTGGACGATTCCAGTGATAGGTGTTGTAGGTTACCCGACCGGCATTGGGAATGTCAATCGCACTTAGGCGGTTGTTCTC
>JAYQWI020001270.1:0-5053 GCA_035871815.2 Candidatus Parabeggiatoa communis | reverse complement strand
AACTTTAAGAGTATAAAAAAATTTAGGTTGATTGAACCCGTCAATGGATTAATTGCATTTTATCAGCACAATGGCTTTTAATTGAAATCCAAAACGTTATTTGGAAAAACCTATTGTGAAAAGGAGATTTTATTGTGACCTCACTATATTATGATACTTTTTGGCTTGAAAATGTTAAAACGCATTATGTTCAATTAAAAATTGAAACGGTTGATATTTATTCTGAAAAATCAAGAGTCGTTTTTCAAAAGACAATGCCCATTCCACTCTTTCTCTTTTTTGTCATTCTTTTCGTTCCTGTTTTATTCATGGTTATGTTATGGACGTTATTCCGCTTTTTCTTTAGCGTTGAAAGAACAACAGAGCCTTCCGCCGAAGAGGCCAAAGAATGGTTTAAAAAGGGTCAGGGTTATTTTGCAAATCTCCCTGAAGATGAAAAACGTAGAATGATAGGCTACGATTAATCTGAATTAGAAGTCACACCTCTTGATTCGGATAATGTTTTCACCACTGTCTCTAAACTCATTAAAACCTCTTCCAATCAACCGCACCGATTAGCGGGGTGCAGTCCTCAAGCACCAAGGAATGCAGCTACCTGCATTAAACAGTGACGTGATTGAATTGAATCGGTATAACTAACATGAATAAGTACTGAAGCACAAATAAACAGGTATTTTACAGCAAAGGGCAACCACAAGGGATTGCCCCTACGCACCTGAAAATTTTTGGCGAAAGTATTTAACACTATTTATGATTGTGATGAATTATAATACAAACTTTTCTATTCTTCTCACAATCCCCACAGTCTCCAAACTCACCAAAACCACTCGCCCAATCAACCGCACAATATACTCTTCATCATCCAACCGATTAGGATCATTCACAATACCACTTTTTTTATCGGTTTTAACCCGATATTGATCAATTATCCAATCAAAGGCTTCGCTATTACAGAATAAGATATGCTTAGTTTCATTATCCTTTAACTACAAAAATAATGTCTGATTCCGTTTTATAATTCTTCCCATCCCAATTAAAATTGAGGCTAAAGCCAGGTTCTGAAGACACAGAATCAAGATGGGCGCACACTTTTTCCTCAATAAGCTGTTTTGCCCTTTTTAATTTCCATGACTCAAATAAATTGGATTTATCAACAAGAACAAGGAACAATCTGTTCGACGCATCAAAACGTCTGACTCCTTGATTTTCATACAACCACCGAACAAGTCGTTCTGGATAATCCAAGCATTCTTGCAGTATTTCTTCTCTTTTTCCCTTAATATCAACAATCAGGTTTTTTGCTTGGTTCAAAGGATTGTCTTCTAATTTTTGCCATAAATCAGGGATAAGAAAAGATTCAGAGCCATTTCTATCAAACGCTATTTTTAATTCTCTAGCTGCCTTTTTTAGTAAGGTTAGCTCTGATCTCAGTCCGTCATTTTTTCGTCTTTCTTTGATATAGCCTTCAGGTAAATAAGTGACTTTCAAATCAAACGGTTTATCTTTCACAAAGAAATCAATTTTCTTGATCAATCCTACAGCGGGTAAAACCTGACTATGATCTTTAAAGATATCTTCAATGATGATTGATGTCCAATGGTTATACCAAGAAGCCAGCACATAAGCTCTCATACTGTGGTGAAGTTCATTCTCAATGGCACTGTTCAGCGTATCATAAGAGGCCATTTTTTTGACATAGTTATCAACGATTGTTTTCTCAAGACTGTTTTGATAAAGCCCACCCCATTCAAAAGCGGATACTTTATATAATTCGCTGATTAAGCTATCTTCATTAGTTTTTCTTTCTGCTCGGCCTGTATCATATAATTCAGAAATCGTTGAATCTATCAGTACCATTGATAGTCTTGATTCATAGAGTAGTTCAAGCCAATCTCTTGATTTCCTATTTCCAACATCCAACCCTTTTTTATCGAGCAGAAAAGCCATGTATTCCTTTCGTGATAGCGATCTTAGCTTTAAAAACTTTAAGCCATCTGTTGTTGATGCTAATTCACGGATTTTGTCTTCCTTAAAAAGCGCATTGGCTTTGTTATAGCTTAAGTTCATTATGCTTCCTTATTTGGATATTCAGACAACCAGCCGGGTATTTCGCAAAAATGCTTGACTATTTCTTGACTCACTTTTTGATTAGTGCTTTTTATATAAATGAGAACATAATCATATTTAAGCCCACCAATACGGTTATCTTGAACCACAGAACCTGCGGAGTATTCCATTGGATAGCAACCGACATAGACAACTTCTTTACTGTCGTCTAAGGTATGCAAACTGTTCCAATGCGCTTTTTTTATGGCATTAAACATCACAGCCAATACGCCGTTATTGACTAAAACCCTGATACTTTCCGCCAATATATTGGCCAGTTTTTGGTTATATTTTTCTTGATTCTTGCGTCGTTCTTTGGCATTAGAAACAACCAGTTCATTGTGATAGTCGGCTTGATAGCTGCAAATGCAATTCCAGAGTTCGCTCAGTTCAAGGTAGGGAATTCTATCTCCGTGAGGCGGATCAGTCAGCACTAGCTTGATGCTCTGGCTTGGTATTTCCTGAAGCCATTTTTCACTATCGCCGCACTGAAGTAATGAATTGCAGTCATTATGAAATAATTGAGGAATTGATTGGGCGAGTTGACTGGGTGGCAAATCATCGATGTCGTTTAAGGCTTTAATTAACTTGTTGGCCTTATTTTCAAAGCAATTCCACGCATTGACTTCAAAATAGACTGCTGGCCGCCAATAACCAATCACCCAACTACCTACTTCAATTTTATCTGTTACGGCTCCTTTGGTTTTTCCTCGCTTCGATACAGCAAAAACCATTTTTGACATTTGCCCTACTGAGGCGGTTAATATCATCCTGATAGCACGGCTCAGGTTTTCATCATATTGGCTAGATAATTCCAAAAAGAGATCAATCAATCTCAAAGCCCTTGGACTGAACAAATCTGATAACTTAAGCGATTTTTTTGCATTGATTCTGGAATTATCAAAAAACCTAGGTTGTTTCGTATATTTTGATTCATAAGATATTGAATCAACAATATTCTTTAAGTCTTGCTCAGTTGGCTCGATTTCAATTCTTTTTCTGCCTTCTTTGATCCAAACTTTAGATAACTCTCCCTGATTCCAAAGGTAATGGCTGGCATTCTTACCATTCGATAAACCATACAGACTATTTATTTCGTCTTTTAGGGATGAATAGATTTCAGAGATAGCCGTTCTTAATTCACGCGACGATGGCGGGTTCAAATACAACGCCGTCAGTTCAATACTTAAGGGGTTAATATCAAAACCGATAAATTTTCTATTCAGATCGAGACACTTTCTAGCCACTAAGCCCGAGCCCAAAAAAGGGTCTAAAACAACATCATTTTCATCGGTTAAACTGGTGATGAGAAATTGCCAGGCTTCTATTGGTTTTTTGCCCCAATATTTATGGAAACCGGATAATCCTTGGTAACCTTTAGGAGGTTGTAGAGTTTTTTTCTCTAAACACTCATCAAACTTAAATGTTTCTTGTCTCATATTAGGCTATTATTTGTTTAGTACGAAATGGATGGAGTGATTTATTATAAAGCAATAGCACGTAGGTTCCCCTTACAAGAGAAAATCTAATATCTCAGAGCAAGCATATTAACTTTGAGTGTTGGAGTTCACTTACCGACGCGGGCTACAATTTGTGTACTTTGCTTCGCATTGTTTCACTCATTCCCAAACTGAGTTTGGGAATGATAAAAAAAATTACGGGCTAAATACAAACCGACATAGCCATAATTCGATAAGCGGGACCGGGAATTTGCAATTGTACTACTTTTTCAAGCATTGGTTTTACAATGTCAATACTATTCAGAACCTTTTGTACCTCTTGCTGTTCCTCATTTAACTGAACAAGTTTAGTCAAAATGTCTATTAATGTAGATAGGGAAGTGCGTTGCACTAAACTTAATGATTCCCCATCATTAACGAATTTACTTACCTTTCCAATAACATGAAATTTACCATCATTAAGCCGCGCTTTAATTTCTGATGGATCATAATCGGTTACATCTAAATCAACTATTCCAAGTTGATGATTAGGATCATTTGGAGAAACCATTACCATTTCTAACAAATTAGCTTTCATGTAGTCATCTTCAAGTTGCTTCAGTGTCGTTTCACCTATTTCCTTGAAGTCCTTGATTTTATAGGCTACAGCTTTAAATCCACCCGGCTTATTTTCTATACCCTTATTTTTTTGTTTGGAGGGAGGATTATTTTTTTGTTCAATCTCTCTGAAAGTTTCTGCAAGTTTAACTACAAAAGGAAAAAATGTTTTTACGATTTCCAAAATCGTAAAAAAATCAATTGGCTTTAGAATGACCTCTATGTCCACGTAATTCCCTTGAACCTCCTGAAGAGAATCATGAGCTTCGGGGTTCAATTTAACAATATCTTTTCCAAGTTGATCAATAACAGCCATGTGAAGACTACCAAGCGTATAATGTCTGGCCGTTTTTTCAACCACCTTTGTAGTCTTATTCTGTTCAGCACTAAGACTGATTGGCAAAAGATGGTTCAAAATTTCTTTAAATCCCAAACTCACATTACCCTTATTAGCAGAGGTTTTTTCTTCAGTATTTTCCGATTCTAAAGAAACCCCTCTAAAAAAATAAGCCGCAGAATTCAGAACCATTCTCTCATTCAGATAGACTGGCTCAAAAAAGGTATTCATATAAATTCAATTACTCCTTTTCATTGAATTAAAAATTAATTGAACTCGTTCCCAAATTCTATTTGGAAACACATTTCACAACGCTCTGCCTCACGCAATGTGTTATATGTTATAGTGTCAAATTTCCCAATTTCAACACCACCCCCACCGTCTCCAAACTCACCAAAACCACCTTCCCAATCAAGCGCACTATATACTCTTCATCATCCAACCGATTAGGATCATTGACAATACCACTTCTCTTATCCACTTTGATGCGATATTGATCAATCACCCAATCAAGGGCTGCGCGATTGCCGAGACGATAGTCAAACGTTTCGGG
>JAYQWI020001269.1:0-1923 GCA_035871815.2 Candidatus Parabeggiatoa communis | reverse complement strand
CAATTGCCGCTCTTTGTGACAACGGACAAAACGGTTAAATCGGATGCGTTTCCGGTGATTTCCCGTGAATCCATTGCATTGCCAGATTTTTCAAAATTGAAGGGGGGCATTCAAGGCATCCCTTTGCTTGAACTCTGTCTCAGCCTGATGACGACAGTCAAGTTTGGAGAGTTTGGCGAGTTTCCTAGAAAGATTCACAATGATTTTGTGAAATTGAACAAAGAAGTCGAAGCGGCTGGCATTCCAGAAAAAGGCCAATCCATCTCTGACTATCTCAAAACCTTGTGGTTCACGCATCCTACGCTGCGAAGCAACCTGATTTTCTTGAAATGGTTTAATTTGGGTTTGCAAGCTAAAAAACAAGGCAATGTCGCGACACTGGGAACGGGCTTTGGTGCTTTTTTGAACACTTTATTTATGGGGATAGATTGGCAAGACGCTTTTGCTGAGTTGAACAAGCTTGATAAGCTTAACCTGCCTTTTACGGATTTTCAAGTTGATATGCTGCCTCTACTGGGAGCCAATCAACAAAGACCGGCCCAAGCTGGCGGAAATTTTCCCAATATCACCGATGTTTTCGGTTTTGAACTGGAAAGACAAGGACAGAGACATAGCTGGAAACTTGAAAAAATCAATTGGAAAAACGGGTATCTGAAACAAATATAGATCAAAAAATCAGATTGCTTGTGTTCTTAGGCCCTTCCAAGCGATTGATCGCCGAAGGGCCAATTCGTCGTAGGCGATTTATCGCCTTTGTTTTTTATATTGGAGTTTAACTATGATTTATACACTCACAAACGCGACTAATAATGTGACTGTGACACCTCACCTCAAAGGTTTTTGGCTTTATGTCGGTTTTACGGTTGATCCGGCTACAGGTTGGGTAACAGCAGGGCCCGGCTATGCGGCCTTTGATTACTCGGAAGATTCCAATAGGTTTACAAACAACCCGCCAGTTGCTATTCCTTTTGATGGCTTGGTGAGAAGTTATGATATCACCGATAACACCCATACGTTCCAACTCTTTCATGCCAAAGCGGTGAGAAGCTACAAAGCTGAATATGCCAATGAGGTGAGACAGCTACATCTGCTGACGTTTGATAACATGCAAAACCGCTCCACTTGGTTTGCCGATGGCGGATTTGATCCGGCTTTCAATGCACCAACGATAGACGCAGATGGAAATCCTTTTCTGCAAAGAACAGTCTCTTACAACAACATCCAAAATCGGTATGTTTTTTCTACCCATACGGAGGAAAATAATAACGGCACTTCCGCAGTGATGTTGACACTCCCTTTTTTAAGGGCTTCGGTCTTTAGCCATATTCTTCAAGTGGCATTAGATCCAAATCTCCCTCCAGCAAATGCCATTAGTCCTCCACAAATGATGCCAACCTTATCAGTCACCACTGGCATGGGACAAGCCTGGTCTTACTTTGACGGCAATCTACCTTGGCCCGGTGCGGTGAATGGTTTTGTGATGGTGTGTCAAGGCGCGTTTAAGGCGATGGAACTGAACCTGTATGCCAAGGATTGGCAACAGAATGGCGCGTTTACTCCCAACAATCAAACCATCCTACAAGAACTGGTCAGGGTAAGCCATAATAGTACCCGTTTCACGCGCATGGTCGAAACCGTTGATATAACGAATGATAATGCGATTTCTCCGGGCAGTTTGGATGGGCCTGTGGAAATCTTATTTCTTGATAATCTGAATTCAAGAACTCAAGTCGATCCGTTGTTATAGCCTTTTTATGTCATATCAAGCACATCACTTGTAGGGGCAATCCCTTGTGGTTGCCCCAAATTAAGTGGTTGCCCTAAATTAACTATGGATATTACCTTAAACGACAATTCTTACCCCGTTTATAAACCCAAATTGATCTTAGAAACCGATTCATGCCCCAAACTTGAGCTGCTATT
>JAYQWI020001268.1:0-4631 GCA_035871815.2 Candidatus Parabeggiatoa communis | reverse complement strand
ATGCACACAAGGTTGACACCTTACCATCTATCAGTTTTCTATAATGCGATGTTTCGACGCATCGCGTCTCAGCTCGCTGTAGAGACGCGATGCTTCGCGTCTCATCTCGCCTCTCTGAAATGTAGAAACGCGATGCTTCGCGTCTCATCTCGCCTCCCTGAAATGTAGAGACGCGATGATGTTTCGCGTCTTAGCAATGTCTCGCGTATCAATATTGATGAGACGCGAGGCATCGCGTCGAAACGATCCTCAGTGTGGTAGTTTTACAAAAAAAACGATATTACAAAATACCCCTGTCGATTTTAAAACCGCATTATTGGCTATGCCAAATGTAGGTGAATATAACGATTTTGAAAGGAAGGCATTTGAAAAACAACCCACTCGTTGAAAGACAATGTAGGGAGGGGTATAATGTTAGCATTACCCAGCTACGTTCGCTTTGTCAACGCTTATTCAGGAATAACAATTTTAATGAATGATAATACACAAGATTTTTTTGCTGAAGAAGAGAATCTCTTTATTGAGCAAGCAGAATATATTGATGAAACCGCTTTCTTAAAATGGAGTATCGAACAAGCCTCTGAAAACAGCATTATACGAAAGCTGTCACAAGGTGGCGCAAAGCTCATTACTGGCCCCCGTGGTTGTGGTAAAACCACCTTGATGCTCAAGACTTTTCATAAATTACGGGCAGATTCTAAAGCAAGCTCCCTACCCATTTATGTCAACTTTAAAACGTCATTACAGTTAGAACCCTTATATAAAAAGGGTAATGTCAATGCCGTTTTTTGGTTCAATCAATGGTTGCTTTTTAAGGTTTATCAGGGTTTATTTCGTACTTTAAAAGAGATTGAAAAGACTCCACCAAGTACGCTTAAATTTAATGAGCAATTTGTAGAGAGAGTAACAAATCAACTTGAATTGGGTAGAATTGACAAACTGACTGATGAAGACGACTATTTGTTGACTCATTCTTCTTTAGAAGATGATATCAAAAAAGTGCTGCTCTCCCTTGGAAAAACGCGATGTGTCTTATTGCTTGATGATGCTGCCCATGCCTTTTCATCAGAGCAACAACGTGACTTTTTTGATTTTTTTCGTCAAATTAAAAGTCGAATTATATCACCCAAGGCGGCTATTTATCCAGGAATAACCATTTATTCAGGAAGGTTTCATGTTGGACATGATGCTGAAGAAATAGATGTTTGGATAAAACCAGACTCATCCGATTATCTTGATTTCATGTTTGAAATCCTTGAACGACGTTTGCCAAACGAGGTTTATAAAGCACTACTTGCCAATAAAGCTTTATTGCAGTTAGTGTGTTACGCGGCATTTGGGATACCAAGGGCTTTGCTGAACATGATAAGGGGTTTTTATAAGGAGTCTACTTCAAGCACTGACGCGCTTACTTTTGAAATTGATTTTAATAAATCAAAGGCATTAACAGCGATCAAATCTTCTTTTGATAACACCTTTAGCATCTATTCTTCTTTAAAGGTACAACTACCTATTTATGAACATTTTATCCTGAGCGGAGAACAATTGTTTGATAACATGAGCAATAGGGTAAAAGAATACAATAAAAATAAAGAGATTGGCACGCAAAGTATTTCAATTGGTATTAAACATCCCTTACCGGCGGAAATGTTAAAAGTGCTGGGATTTTTTCAGTATGTTGGCATTCTATTACCAAAAGGTAAGATTAGTATGGGGAACGCCGGTGTTTATGAGATTTATGTCATCCATTATGCCGCTTTAATTTTAAGGAATGTCTTATTTGGTAAATCGTCGGTACCCGTTAGTCAATTATCCAAGGCTTTGCATGAATATTCTCCTCGCTATTACCCCAAAATCACCCCCAATAGCCTTATGGGTACAGATGATTTGTTAAGTCTGTTCAAATTAGCACTGCCGCCATGCCAAAAATGTGGAACCCCAAGAGTCAATGAACATGCCAAATTTTGTATTCACTGTGGTGCCATACTCAAGACGGGTTCAACCTTTGGTGAAATTGTCAAACGGGACATAGAAAAACTGGGATTAAGTGAAACACGAGTTCAAAGCATCAAAAAACATTCCGATATCCGAACGATTAAAGATATTCTCATGGATCATGATAACCGAGAATTGCGCGGTGTACCTGGAATTGGTGAAATATGGGCTAAACGCATTCGTTCTCTTGCTGAAGAGTCTATATCATGAGTGAAAATTGGCGTGAAGCGGTTAATCAAAGCATTAATACGGCAAAAATTGATGATATTAATCAATATGTGATACCCAGTTCCTCACTCATTGAATCCCCCATTGATGCTTTTTATGCGACAACACAAGAGATACTTAATGTAGGGCAGCCAGATTTTTTGCACCAACATCCGGCAATGGGAACACTCTTATTAGTTGGATTAATCTCATCTATCGAAAATTATTTTCGTGATTTATTTGCCCGTATTATCCGTATTTGTCCTATTGCACAAGCAGCCTCTTCAGATCAGGCTATCAAGCTGGGTTCCGTGATTTGGCATAGAGAGGGGCAAGTAGAGCGTAGCGCGTTTGAACATATCTCTTTTGCTGACGCGGATACCATAAAAAATACCTGTAAAAAAGTCTTGAAATATGACTTGAAAAAAAGTGATCTCACAAACGAATTGCTTCAAGAATTTGGTAAAATTTGTGAACTAAGACATGGCATTGTGCATGCCAACTCGTTTTTGCCGGGTAAAAATGCGATAAAATTAGAAATGTCCAACAATGCACCCAATCAAGCACTGAAAATTACAGTCGGCTATGAACAACTTCAAGAATGTAGTTTAATTTCTACGATGCTGATAGCCAGTTTTAATACCGAACTGTTTGAAGAAATGGCAAAACGATGGGCTGTAGATTGGCCTAAACTCCCTTCATGGGATCCAGCAAGAGCAAACGCACTGTTTAAAAAAATTTGGGACGCTTTCTACTCTAAAAGAGATCAACAAAATTGTTCTATATCAACATCACTCACTATGCAGCAATGTAGAAATAGGATAAAAAAAGAATTTAGCTGAAAACTTAAAAGCTTGGTAGCAGTATTTTTATCTTGTAGAATGGAATTGTTAAGTGCCCTGATTTTTTTAGGCTATCGCTAGAACAACACGAACTCACTACTTAGCAAACTCAAATTGTAAGGCCTTACAACAAGTTGTAAGGCCGCTCAACAAACAGCTTAATATCGAAGACTATCATCGATATTGAGTTTAGCTTGTTTGATACTTTTCTCAAAAAGATTCAGTGAAATGTCGCCTTCAAAGGGGAGGGTTTCAGAAATTAACCTCTCTTCTTCACACTGAAAATCAACATAAATCCCCCCTTCAAAATGAACTAAAGTTTCTAACTAATTAATTTGAATAGACTGGATTTCTGTTTTAACTTGTTCAGAATGAACAGGGTAGGCCTCTGATTGAATAAACTCTGGTGGATTATTTTCTAAATAATTAAAAAGGGCTTGGTTAAGCCAATTAATGGCTATCACTGGATTAGTCGGTTTATTAATCGTGATCACACGAAAGTTATAGCCTAAAGCTTTCGCTTTTTGATGCCGCTTTTCAATCTCTTTCGACATGGCTTGGGTAGATGCAACTTGAATCTCGAAAGCAATTGCTTTTTCAGGGTTTTCTGCAATGACATCAAATTGTACCTCATCTATTTTGACATGAGTTTGACATGAGAAGCCCTTTTCCTGATAGGTTTGGGTAATCTGTTCGACTTTGGCATGATATAAAGCTTTAAGGAAATAGTTTTCAAATTGTTTGTTCATAAAATAACCTCACCATTACAACCAAATAATATTGATAGCAGATTCAGTAGAAGGCAGTAAACCCACCTCAATAAGACAGCAAGTTTGTTGTTCCACTTTGTACAAATCAGGCGTTGCATCATAATCTAATTCTATTTCAAACCATGAATTTTTCTTTGGCATATCCAATCTGATGCCCTCAAAAGATAATATATAATGATCATCATCATAGATATACCCTTGCAGCATATCGAAAATGGGTTTAAGAATATTGTGGATATCTCTTATACCATAAGTTTCATGGTTAAAATAAAAAATTCGGCCATATAATTTATCCGTTTTAGAAAATTTAATAAAATCAATACTATCTAACCAAGGTTGAATTTTTATTTGAAATGCTTTTTTCTGTCTACCACCACTGTTGGTGCTTGGTGGGATATCGGTCAGTAACTTTCTAAAAATTCTTGATGACATACAAATATCTTATAACGCTCTTAGGCTAATGATTTACATAAATCTTTCTATCTTATTCAATGAAAAAACGATGATAAGAGGCTGGCACATCTAAAATATTACCATTATCGTCAAGTGATAAGTGATGAAGAGTGGTTTCGAGCAAGGGCTTGTCAAAGAAAATAATAGAGACTTGTTGTGGCATGATAAGCCCTGATGCCACGGCTTGACGAATTCTGTCCAATAAATAATCACTATGCGTTTCTATCACAAATCGTTTATTATTCTCAGTGACTTGTTGCACAAAAAATGAACCCAGTGCTGCTTGTGCCCTTGGATGAAGATGGACTTCAGGTTGTTGAAGCCGTAAATAGTCTGAACCCGATCTTAAAACGCTTTGAACAAT
>JAYQWI020001267.1:0-9512 GCA_035871815.2 Candidatus Parabeggiatoa communis | reverse complement strand
ATTAATAAGAGTAATGGTTGAAGGGCTTGATGGGCAAAAAGTTGAAAGACTTGCTCAGCATTTGGCAGAAGTCGTTAGATCAGAAGCAAATCGTCAATCCTAATTCTGGGCAACCACAAGGGATTGCCTCTACCGACGTTTCTGTCTGGGCAATCCATTGTGGTTGCCCTTTTGAAAATTTTAAGTCGGAAACGGATTATGAGAATCTTATGGATTGAAAACTTTGGTGAAGCACGTCACTCTGAAAGTGACGTTTTAGCCCTCTTCAAAGCGTTGTTATGATAAAAAAGTATTTGATAATCATTGGTTTATCGCCACTCAGATTGTCTGAGCGGGGTACTCGATAACAACAAAAATGTCGTTTTGAAATATAGCCTTTGCTTAAACGATTAAAACAGGTTACTTTTTTATTTGTTTCGGTGCGTGCATTTGATATGGCTGTGAGTAATTTACCAAAGTCTTCGCCGTGAAAATCACCTTCTGAATCCGCGAATACTTCACTATAGCCTTTATCTACACCTATCACTTCTGTTAAAACCCTTGCCTATTTCCCCTTGTGCATTTTTTTTATTTTGACACAATAAATCTGTCGTACTCATCACCTGTTGCAATCGCATGAGTTTGTTCGATGCTATAACTATTCTCATGGTTGTTGAATTGCTCAACATAAAACTCTTGCGTCAGTTCAGGTTTGTCACGGATATCAACTTTCCAGAGTAAGTGTATTAAACCCAGTATCACACCCATGGCTAAAAAAGAGATGTTTTTGTCATCTGTCGGTGGATACATGCGCCTAAATCCCACGCCTTCGTAAGAATTATACACCCGTATAATAAATTCATTTTCCAGGTCAATTTTCTCAACACGATACACCCCCCAGCCCAAAATATTGATAACCGCTACCATGCCATGCAACCAATCTGCTTTGGTATCGCACATCGGTACGACTATTTCATACCATTCTGAGCTACTCATTATTCTACCAAAGGTATTAAAGGCACAAATATGGCCTGCCTGAATAAACATTTCTTTGCTATCTTCTTCAGGAATCCCCGCTTCGCGCAGGGCAAAGTAGGTTTCGTAGGAAATTCGATTGTAGTAATCAGCAAAGTGATTAGTCAGCAGTGCGCCAAAAGCTTCGATCAAACAAGTTTCTTCTGGCCCACATTTTCCATATAATTGTACGGCTTTTAATGCCGTTTTGATTTTGTCATCGTCAACACGGGTGTTAAAATTTTGACAACCCTCAAAAGCAAAACGCGCTGGGATGGCCGTTTGTAATTCAAATTCGCGGGTTAAGTAATTTTCAACATTGATCGGCTCATCAAGCACGGTAAATTTATCCGTGTTAGCCCCCTCAATTTGACATGCCGTTTCGATAACTTTTTTTTCTAACACGCCTTGAAGATAACCACTTGTAAAATAACACCCTTTTTGCGGTTTACCGTGTACGCAAATCGCTTCACCATAATGCGAACGAGGCGTTTCCCAAGTGTTATCATCAACTTGATGGAGGAAACCAAAACCACAGTAGGCAAATTCATGTCGTAAATCACGTTCACTATAACCCCGTTGTTTTAAAAGGTGAACTAAGGCAGTTATAGCATCCGTTAATAAACGTTCTGGATTGTGAGCACCTAAGCCTTGCGTCATCAACACTGTCATTTGTAAGTAAGCATTGTAATGATTACAGTGAAAAACGCGACTTAATCCCCCAATGAGATTGTGTCCATCTGTGGTAATGATTTCAGGGTGCATATCCTCTGATGCACTCATGCAGGTTCCTCCTGTATTTTGGATTTCATTTTTAGAAATCCCTTTATTTTATTGAACAAACCATTGCTCTCAGCTTGTAATGATGAGGAGCGGCGGCGAATATCAACAACTCGGCTGGCTTGCAATTGTTCTTGCGTGACAACAATGGCGCGGATTTCATCAGTCATCTCAGCATTGAAATGTTGATCAAGAATCTCTTGTAAAGCAATCAGTTGAGCATCGTTTAACTCAACACGCTCGCTCTTAAAATTGACATAGCCGTTGGTTTTTAAAGCAAATAAGATGCCCAGTTTGCTCGCTATCAGAGGATTGTCAATTTCTATGAGCCCCTTGCTTTTTCGATGGGTATTCAGAGCATAAAACAATGCCCCAGTGTTGATAGTATAGATATTTTCAATCATAGTGTTTGTACTCCAAATAAATACCCCCCATTTTAAAATGGCTCTATTACCCACAAGTCGCGTAACTAAAAATGAACAAACAACTTGTCAGTAGATAAGTTTTTCAAAGAGGGTTTTTTTACGGTTCTGTGTTTTTGTAGGGTGGGCAAGCGGATGACACTTTTTGATTTCCTCATACCCCATCCACTTACCCACCATGCCCTTCACTCTATTAGAATATAAGGGAAAATATTTTTTCCCCTGACCCCTGTTTCGCTTTACGGCACAATCGCCATTTGTATCAATTGCGTGAATCATTTACTTATGTAAAGCGACTCAATAAAGTTTAGTTAATGAAGACTTATGACTATTTTTTTAGTTTAATACTTATTAGCAAGAAAGCCAATAATTAAACTAATATTAGAATATTAGTCTTTTATTATTTAGTCAGATTTGATAGAGGCCGTTTTAAATTCACTTCAATCGAAAAGAAAAAAATAAAAAAACTAATTGATAAATTCCAATTTTCGCATTATTCAATGACTCAAAAAATATGCAAGCACTTTGGCTAGAAAATAACCAATTAAGTTATCGAAATAATCTCCCTATTCCACAACCGCTTCCTGGTGAAGCCTTAGTACGTGTTCGCTTAGCTGGGATTTGTGCAACCGATTTGGAATTAATAAAAGGATATTATCCTTATACAGGCGTTTTAGGCCATGAATTTGTAGGGGAAATCGTGCAAGCTCAAGACGCGCCAGAGCGTCTTGGACAGCGCGTCGTGGGAGAAATCAATGCCACTTGTGGCGCATGTGACAGATGTTTGGCAGGGCAACCTACGCATTGTGAACAGCGCACCGTATTAGGTATTCTCAATCGGGACGGTGCTTTTGCTGAATATCTACGTTTACCCTTAAAAAATCTTCTCCCAGTGCCCGCCTCTATTTCAGATGAGATGGCCGTTTTCACAGAACCTTTAGCGGCCGCTTTAGAAATTGAAGAACAACTCGCCATCCATCCAAGCGATCACGTTTTAATCGTAGGCGCAGGGCGCTTAGGGCAATTGATTGCACAAACGATCGTGTTGACGGGATGCCATCTGCAAGTTGTTGCTCGTCACGATAAACAACGGCAATTACTCGCCGCACGTCAAATTGCTTGGCTTGATGAAAATACAGTACCGATGCGTACTTTTGATATTGTCATTGAAGCGACAGGAACAAGTGGCGGTTTTACACAGGCGCGTCAAGCGGTGCGACCGCGTGGTACGATAATATTAAAAAGCACTTATGAAGGCCTCATGTCTGTCAATTTTGCGAGCCTTGTTGTCGATGAAATCACATTAATGGGATCACGTTGCGGCCCCTTTGCCCCCGCTTTGCGCCTACTTGAAAATCGCTTTATCGACCCCACTTCGCTGATTGAGGCTAGTTTTCCCCTCAAAAAAGGATTACAAGCCTTTGAGTATGCAACACAACCTGGAAGACTCAAGATATTATTGCATCTCAACCAGGGCAAATAGTTTTAAAGCTTAAGTTGTTTCGCTGCAAATAACTTAAACCTTGAATAGTGAATCACAATAAAACGATTTTCCACATTTTTTGCGTGGAAAAAATTTCAACACTTAATTCAGGAGATTTGAAACGATGGGTTGGTTTAGCTCTAACAAAACACCGGATTCCTCAGATACTTTTAGCAAGCAAGAAGCTTTTTTAGGCATTGCGCTCGCAACCTCAGCTGCAGATGGCAATATTGATGAGTCAGAAGCCAAGGGCATTTTCGCTTACTTACTGCAAATGAAAATGTTTGACAGCTACACAGAAAAACAAATGTCTGATATCTTCGATAAATTGGTGACTGTGCTACAGAATGAAGGTATCGGTGGCTTAGTCGCCATTGCGAAAAGTAGCCTACCTGAAGAATTGCGGGAAACCGCTTTTGCTTGCGCCGTTGACATTGCCATGGCCGATGGCGTTATTACAGATGAAGAAAAAGCCTTGTTGGAAGAACTTCAACAAGTTTTAGAAGTGTCTGACGAGGTTGGGGGTAAGATTGTCGAAGTGATGGAAATAAAGAATCGAGGCTAGTAGAGACGGACTGCGTGCGTCTCCACGGCAGTGAGAGACGCAAATTGCAAATCGACACTGTGCAAATTGCAAGATTCAAATCAAATATTGTCCCAAAAACAAAAATTCACGCAAAAACTTTTGCGTGTAAATAGTTAATTTAAATATGCCCTATTGTGTTAGCAATAGGGCTATTTTTTTGTCCGCCCAAAAAAAAACCTCTCTATAAAATAGAGAGGCCAAAAACATAAGGAGGAATATACTGCTTATTAAATAAGCAATATATATACCAAATTTTAGTTGTCGGGTGGGCAACGTGGTTGCCCACCATTTTATCAGTTATCTGTTATGCTGATCCTACAAACCAATGCTGTATCAAGGCTTCGTCAAAGTCATTTGCAAATTATTGATGTCATAATAAAATGAAATGACGATATTTTGTTTAAACCTAATAATAAACAATAGCTTATAAATGATGAGTTTTGTTATGCCAAAATGTGAACTAAAAACCTTTAGTATTCAGCTTATGAGTCTCGACTTTGAGTCGCCCTGATGCCGATATTAAAAATAAATTCTTTACGAAAGTTGGAGCGATACAAAACTTTCGCATAGAATAGGCTTTAAAAACACGTTGCCCACCCTACAACTATAAGGATTTATTAGTATATGAAAAAACCCTTTATCGCTATTACACAAGGTGATCCGGCGGGCATCGGCCCTGAAATTGTCGTTAAATCGCTTTCTAATCCCAAAGTGTATCAAGTCTCTCAACCTTTGGTGATTGGAGATAAAAATGTTATTGCTAACGCATTAAGTTTATGTCACAAAACCGCCAAGATTCATATTGTTGAAAAACCACAAGACGGGAAATATGAACTCGGCACCCTTGATTTAATTGATCTCCAAAATATTGATCTATCCCAGTTGCAAATGGGCACCGTCCAAGCGATGTGTGGACAAGCCGCTTATGATTATATTGAAAAAGCAGTCAAATTAGCGATGGCAGGAGAAGTTCAAGCACTGGCCACTACCCCTATTAATAAAGAATCACTCCGCGCAGCCCAGATTGAACAAATTGGTCATACTGAAATCTTAGCCGAATTAAGCCAAACCCGCGATCCCCTCACCATGTTTGAAGTACAGGGCATGCGAATCTTTTTTTTATCACGTCATGTTTCGCTACAGCAAGCCTGCTCACTCGTCACCAAAGAACGTGTTTTGGAATATATCATTCGCTGCACACAAGCCCTCAAAAAATTAGGTATAACAGAAGGCACTATGGCCGTCGCCGGCCTCAATCCGCATAGCGGTGAACATGGATTATTTGGCGAAGAAGAAGTGAATCAAGTTGAGCCTGCCGTGAAAGAGGCCCAAGCGCAAGGCTATAACGTTGTCGGCCCCATCGGAGCCGACTCAGTATTTCATCAAACGTTACATGGAAAATATAATGCTGTTTTATCGCTATACCACGATCAAGGGCATATTGCGGCCAAAACCCTAGATTTTGAAAAAACGATATCGATAACCAATGGCCTCCCCTTTTTAAGAACATCAGTGGATCACGGCACCGCTTTTGATATTGCTGGAAAAGGTATTGCCAGTGAATCAGGTATGACAGAAGCCATACTATTAGCCGCAAAATATACTGATAAGTACAACGGATAAACGAAGCTTCGCTTCATTATTTAGACAACTTGCTAAACTGCATGGCATTTTGTCGCCAATCGACTTCAATGGTATCCCCTGATATAAATTTGCCTGCCAAGATTTTTTGTGCTAATGGATTTTCGACTCCCTGTTGAATGGCGCGTTTTAGCGGCCGTGCGCCATAAACAGGATCATAACCGGCTTCTCCAATCTTGTCTAAAGCCGCTTCACTCACACGCAGTCCCAAATTTTGCAATTGCACACGTTGACGCAAATAATCTATTTGCAACTTTGCGATGGCACGAATATGGGTTTGACTCAAGGGGTGAAATACGACGATGTCATCAATACGGTTGATAAATTCTGGGCGGAAGTGTTGCCCAACGATTTCAAGAATCGCGTTTTTGAGGGCGTAGTAGTTTTCATCTGCCGACATTTCGGGCATTTGTGATTCTGTCATTTCTTGGATTAATTGCGAACCCAGATTGGAAGTCATCACAATGATGGTGTTGCGAAAATCAACGGTGCGTCCTTGTCCATCCGTTAAACGGCCATCATCTAATACTTGCAATAGTACACCGAAAACATCAGAGTGCGCCTTTTCGACTTCATCTAGCAAGATGACGGAATAAGGCCGTCGTCGCACGGCTTCTGTTAAGTAACCGCCTTCTTCATAGCCAACATAGCCTGGGGGGGCACCAATCAAACGGGCGACGGAATGTTTTTCCATAAACTCGGACATATCAAGACGTACTATAGCCTCGTCGGTGTCAAATAAAAAGCCCGCTAATGCTTTGCATAATTCCGTTTTACCGACACCTGTTGGGCCTAAGAATAAAAATGAGCCATTGGGGCGGTTGGGATCCGCTAAGCCGGCGCGGGAACGACGGATCGCATTGGCAACCGTTTCTACGACTTCATCTTGTCCAATAAGACGCAGATGTATCGCTTCTTCCATGCGTAACAATTTATCGCGTTCCCCTTCTAGCATTTTACTGACGGGAATACCTGTCCATTTTGAAACAACATCGGCTATTTCTTCCTCAGTAACGGCATTGCGTAACAATTTCCAGTTTTTTTGGTCAACTTGGCTCGCGGCTACGAGTTGTTTTTCCAGTGTGGGAATCTGCTCGTATTGCAGCTTTGCCATACGTTCTAAATCCCCTGCACGGTGAGCCGTTTCCAATGCTAAACGCGCGTGTTCCAGTTCTTCCTTGATCTTACTGGCATCTTGAACACTGGCTTTTTCGGTTCGCCAAAGTTCATTTAAATCAGCCAGTTCTTTTTCTAACTCATTGATTTCAATATTCAGTTTTTCAAGACGCTGTTTTGAGGCCTGATCCTTTTCTTTTTTCATGGCCTCGCGTTCGATTTTCAGTTGAATCAGACGACGATCTAGTCGATCAATGTGTTCTGGTTTGGAATCAATCTCCATACGAATGCGGCTGGCCGCTTCGTCAATTAAATCAATCGCTTTATCTGGCAATTGCCGATCCGTAATGTAGCGGTGTGAAAGCGTTGCGGCTGAAACAATAGCCGGGTCAGTGATGTCTACGCCATGATGAATTTCATAACGTTCTTTAAGCCCACGTAAAATGGCGATGGTGTCTTCGACATTCGGTTCTTCCACTAAGACTTTTTGAAAACGCCGTTCAAGGGCCCCGTCTTTTTCAATGTATTTGCGGTATTCGTTCAGCGTTGTCGCGCCGACACAATGCAATTCGCCGCGTGCGAGGGCGGGTTTAAGCATATTGCCAGCATCCATCGCACCTTCCGCTTTACCCGCGCCAACCATGGTGTGCAATTCATCTATAAAGAGAATGATTTGCCCTTCTTGTTTTGCTAAATCCTTGAGTACAGTCTTTAAGCGTTCTTCAAATTCACCGCGATACTTGGCACCAGCAATCAATGCGCCCATGTCCAGTGAGAGTAAACGTTTGTTTTTTAAGCCTTCAGGCACTTCACCGTTGATGATACGTTGGGCTAGGCCTTCAACAATGGCGCTTTTTCCAACACCGGCATACCCAATTAAAACGGGGTTATTTTTGGTACGGCGTTGCAATACTTGCACAACTCGGCGAATTTCATCATCACGCCCAATCACGGGATCAAGTTTGCCTTGTAGTGCCAGTTGTGTTAAATCAATGCTATATTTTTCAAGGGATTGACGTTGTTCTTCCGCGTTTGGCGCATCCACTTGTTGTCCACCACGCAGTTGTTCAATAGCCTGTTCCAACAAGCCTTTTTCAGCACCCGCTTGACGCAGCAAATGACCGATGCCAGCTTTTTCTTCTAATGCGGCCAGTACAAATAATTCACTAGAAATGTAGCTGTCTTTTCGTTCTTGTGCGAATTTGTCAGTGACATTTAAAAGGCGTATTAAGTCATTAGATAAATGGAGTTCACCTTGACGACCACTGACTTTGTCAATACGCTCTAAAATGTCAACTAAGCCTGAACGGATTTGATTGACATTCGCGCCAGTACGCGCTAACAAAGCGGTGATACTACCGTCTTGTTGATTGAGCATGGCTAATAGCAGATGTGCGGGTTCAATAAACCGGTGATCGCGTCCAACGGCAAGACTTTGCGCTTCGGCAATGGCTTTTTGAAATTTGCTGGTCAGTTTTTCCATGTTCATTTGATGTTATCCTCATGTTATTTGTGTCATGATTGATCAATTCTACATGTAAGGATTAATTGAATATAATCAAGGCGAAACCCAACTACAAAGATTGCTTATTCAATAAAGGATTTTTTTTGATGGGATATTTTTTGATAAGGGCTCTTATCTTCGTAAAAAGGTGAACATCAAGTGAAAATAAAAATCAGGTTAATTTTATTTTTTGGTAAGGGCTATCCCTTGTGGTTGCCCTTGAAATTGAAACTCGAACTTCAAGTTTTTTTTAAAATTTATAAATCAATTTTATGTTTAGGGGCTAAAATATAAATAGCATTAAAAATCAATAAGTTGCCTATTTAAACACTCAAAAATAGAGCATTGTAAGACCAAATAACATCAAAAACTTGAAGATCGAGTAAAAATAAATAGAACGCTGATTGCGCTGATTGTTATGTCGAGGCAAAAATTTTTGCGCGCACTTTTGCCTCGAACACTGATTAAAAAAATAGAACGTGTGCTGATTATCATGATTTGCACTGATTTCATCGACCGCAAACAATGCTTTTTAAAAGCATTGATATAAAAATAAAATCATTATGTTTTTCACGCAAAAATTTTTGTATAGATTATTAAAGTTATGATGATGAGAATCATTTTAAATGGCGATAAAAAGAATTCATTTGTCAGAATCAGAATGAGCAGAATTTAAAATAGGGCGGAAAAAGGGGCCGAATTTGAGAATTAGCAAGATTTGAGAATTGGTATGATTTTCAAATGGGGCGGATTTTAGAATGGACAAGATTTTCAAATTGACCGGATTTTCAAATGGGCCGGATTTGAGAATTGGTCGGATTTTGAAATTGACTCGATTTTAGGTAGTCCCTACAAACCAATGGAGGTATTCAAACAGTGCGAATTGGGTAATTGTTCATTACAGAATTGGGATGATTAAAAGCCACGGAATGACACTTCAATGCACGGAATATTGAAGTGTTTTTCCGTGTTTTTCCGTGGCAAAAT
>JAYQWI020001266.1:0-5629 GCA_035871815.2 Candidatus Parabeggiatoa communis | reverse complement strand
CGTTCTTTCTGTGAGATTTGGGATGATGAGGGTTTTTGCATATTAATTAAATTATGTACCAGACAAAAAATATAATGGTTTGATTTTATTATATAGCTCGACGTTCCGCACACCTTTATCCAGAATCAGAATATAATTGTTCATAATCTTTTCCTAATAGCCTCAGCAATTCCAATTGGTATTCAGAAAGAGTAAAAACTAGCTCACATAATTGATTAATAACTAAGACATGGATACCAGAAAAAAATTGGAACACCCAGCGGGCTGTTGGATTTTGAATGGCTTCTCCTGTTTGATTGGGACAACTTTTATTGTGTTCCTCAAGAACTTGACGAATACGGTATTCAAGTGCGGCATAGACGAGCAAACACAAGGTCATGAGCATCATTAATGCCATAAACAGCGAAGGGGATTTCAAAAACTTCGTACCAGCCATGAACATCTGGTCTTTCAAAAAGCGAAAGCCACGTTCAACTTTTTGTTGATCTTTGTATGTCTCAATCATATCGATTAAAGACAAGTGTTTTCATATCCAATTGGTTGGATGCAAGGATAAAACTTTATTTAGTAGTGGCAGTCTCATCAAGTCTGAAAGCGACATCCTCAACATGATTAAGCCGTTGCGTTAAATGGGATGAATCCAATTTCAATTCATCCCTCAATTCTTGTCCATCATTCTCCGTGCTCCTTTAACCATTTCCGATTCAATTCTTTCTAAAACGACCAATCTGTTATTGTTCTCCCTTTGCCGATCTAAAAAGTCTATGGCGTAACTGCCAAAATAACCGAAAGTTCCTATTAGAGTGGCAAAAAGACTACCACCACCAAGTCTAACCGCATTCCTCTTCTTCTCAGAGGAAGTATTGTTTACTTTTGTATTGTCCTACATAAAATAACCTCCTTTTTGAACAAAACGATATTTCACATTTCACGCAAAAGTTGCGCGCAAAAATTTTTTCGTGAAATACTGAACATTCACTGTTCATGCCCGTTTTGAGTTTTACTGATGTTAATATCTATAGCTGATGCTCAGGGCGGCTTATCGGTTGGTACCATTGGTGGTTTAGCCTACTGTAAGGCCAATGGCGAGTGGAATGCTTTTAACACGATAGACTCTGAAATCTCTTTATGGTGCCGTTAATGCTTTAGTCGCTGATGGCCAAGAGAAGCTTTGGGTGGCAACGAATATCGGTTTAGTCCACTATTGCGTCTGCGGTGAATGGCAAGTCTTTAACACCGATCTTCATACGGAACAGACGGTTTATCAAAATGGCGATACTTTGCGTATCAGCTTACCTAATGGTTTGCCGAGAGATAAACGCTCATACATCGGTATAGCCTTACCTGATGGTAGTGCGGTGTTGACCTTGAATGAACTCAATGCGTTTAAACCTTTCGAGGGTAGAATATTGTCCCCTTGGCAAGGTGAGGATGTTGTTATGGCATTACCCGTTACCGCCAATTTGCCGCGTGGAGAATATCCACTCTATTTACTCAGAGTCAAAGAGGGCGTTGAGCCTTTAGCACATCCTGAATTTTGGGAATTGAATATTGGAGCGGTAACAATAGAGTAATTCTAGATTTTAAATATCGAATTAAGGTCAGGAAGCATCACAAATTGGACATTTATTGTTCAGAATGTCATCTCGGCGAACACGCAAGGTTCGCCCAGACAGACACGCTCAACGGGGAGAACAGATGGGGTCGCCCCAACACATAAAACGGTATAAGGCAGTGTATTTATAAAACGTTGTTGCTATGGCATAATTAATGTTGGGCATCTGTTTCAACAGATATTTTTGGACATTTCCGCTCGAAAAGGATAGGCCTAGTAATCAGTATTTATTTTACGCGCCAGGCAAATTACCATAGAGCCAGTTAATTGCTTGGAGAGGTCTAAGCATGAAGGATGGCGCGTGGGAACCAGAACAATATTTGATTTTACTCTCACCCCATTTATTCTTACCTTAAGACATGGGTATCGTCGTTAACCAGTCGATAATCAATTGATTCAGGTTCCAATGTAACTACCGAGTGCCTACTTGAGCATCAAGTTTCAGGGTGAATGGAATTATCAAATGGCTCTGAAGCAGTCATAAAATGAGGAAAATTATTTTTGTTAGACTGCCTTATCACTTTTTGGTGATAGCCTTTTGTTCAGAATCTTTCTTCTCAATCTTGTGAATCAGTAAGGGTGACATAGCGTTACCTACTCCTAAACCTAAGCAGCTTGTACCAAGTATGATGATCGGTAAAGCCGTTAAATGAAATATAAGTGTTGCACCTGTTCCTATAACACCAGGAATCCAGGAAGCAATAAGCATATTACGATCAACGTTTTCATTCAAACTTTTACTTAATTGAGATAGATTGAGTATGCCTGAAAGATCATTTTTCATAAATACAATCTGGGCAGTCTCAGTGGCTATGTTAGATGCACCACTCATTGAAATACCCACTTGAGCTTGTTTAAGGGCAAGAGAATCGTTAATACCATCCCCCACAAAACAGACGACTTTAGATTCTTCTTGCAGACGCTTGATATAATTAACCTTATCCTGAGGCAGAGCTTCAGCTAAATAATCATCGATCTCCAAATTTTTGGCCAGTCTTCGAGTGGGTTCTTCATGATCTCCTGAAACAATGGCTATTTTAACACCCTCTTTGCGTAAAGAACGTATGATGGATGTCACTTCAGGACGTATGGTTGTACACATTTCTATGGCACCTATCAAGTGGTTATCAATGGCTGCAAAAACAATTGAACTACCACTTTGATGCAATTGCTCATAGGCTTGTTGAATATTTTCAGGAATAGAAATGGATTCTTGTTCCATGAATCGTTTGCTACCAACACGAATGATTTTGCCCTCAATACCCATCCGAATACCATAACCAAGCTCATATTCAGCCATATCGTCTTTTTCAGGCAAAACAATATTGTTCTGCTCTGCATATTGAAGGATTGCACGCGCAATGGGGTGAGTCAATTTTGACTCAGCAGCTGCCATGTATCTTAAAACATCTGTTGTTGTATATCCATTACATACTAATATTTCACCTATTCCAGGTTGTTCGTTGGTTAAGGTGCCTGTTTTGTCAAAGATAACCACATCAACATGATGGAACTGTTCTAACGCTCGACCATCTTTGATTAAGATACTCTCTTCAGAAGCTAAACGGAGATAATTGAGCATAGATATTGAGGAGAGAATTCTTACTCGACCAGGCGACCAAGAAATAATGAATGAAGTGGCGCTGTAAACACCATTTAATAATCCGAGAGCTACAGTAGAGCTTAACACCGGTAATGCTTGACGGTCAGAAAATTGGATAGATTCAGACTGAATATTTTTTTTAGTATAATGTATTGTATTGTCTAAAATGTGAGCAATTTGAGAAACGGCCGTTTCCCTCCCTGTTTTCTCTACTGAGGCATAAGCTTTGCCTGTAATCACAAGAGTGGAAGCGTAAATGTGCTCACCAATGCCTTTTTCTACCGGTTGTGATTCTCCTGTGAGGACATGTTGGTCAGCAGTAATAAATCCGTTTGTAATAACGCCATCTATAGGTATCATTTCCCCCGTATGAACAATGATAATATCCTTTAGATTAAGTTGTTCAATAGGGATTTGAGATTCTCCTTCTTCTGTCACAATCCAAACGGTATCCAATTGTAGGTTGAAAAGATGAAGCAGTTTTTTACGCGTATGATCTTCTGTTTTGAGTTGGAGACGATCTGCAAAAGAAGCAAAAATAATAGCAATACTTGACGCTGCAATTTGTCCTGTTGCTATACACATAAAGCTTAAACTGACGAGTACTAACTCGGAACTCGCACGTTTTTCCTCTTTTAATTTTATAACAGACCTTTTCCAAAGAGATGAACCGCCCCATAACATCATGCCGATGCTGTAAGCAATGAGAAACGGGGAAGCGAGGAAAAAAGCAGCCGTATAAGAGATTAAAGCGACAAAGCCTAATTTTGCTTGAAATTTATTAAGGGCAAACAATTGTGCCCGACTTAACTCTAGCGGTTTATCGGCAGGATGTATTTCCTGATGTTCAGAACTCACTAATATTTTTTCATCTACTTTATTAGCGGTATTATCTGATATTTCATTTTTTTCTTGGTGTTCATCAATGGGGGTTTGAGATAAAATTTGGGTTCTTTGTTTATATAGTCGTGCTCCGCTATAAGCCGCTATACCGTAGGCAGATAATTTGATGAGAAGAAGACTTAACATAATCTCTATATAAGTTTGTCTATTTAATGTTTGAGCTGATACGAGTTGCGTTCAAAAGAAGTACTAACGGTAGAAGTTAAGAAGATTGGCCTTTTGTGAAATTATTTTTCTTTCGATAGCTTGCTTCTAAGGTTTCTACATGACGCTTTAGGCTTTAGAGGGAAGCTGCTACATTAGTACTTCTTTTGAAGGCACATGGGTATTAGACATGATTGAAAATAAAAAATAACCTTCTGAAGCGAGTCAGCAACTCAATGCCATTACGTTAAGGTTGGGCGAACATTAGAGAAAATCCGCAACAGCTCCAGAATCCATGGGGCTTTGGATTTACTTAAGTATCTGCGCCTTAGGTAACTCCAAAAAATTAAAATACCCACACCTTTAATCAATCTTCTTTCATTCTCTGCGGCTCTGCGTGAGCAGACAGTTTGTTACATAAGATTTGTATGCATAGAGTAGTGTGGTTGTTTTGGGTGTTTTATTTTTTTTGAATTGCCTAATATGATAAATAGCCGCCATGTCGGGGCAAACCTTTGTTATCGCCCTAAAATGGCTTCTTTTCAAAAACCAACATGATCAGCGTTGCGACAATCAAGGGTACGTTTTTCGTAATCGCGCCGAAGGGATGAAACCATAAGCCAGGTAGGGCCCAACTGATGATCACCATATAGCTCAGCATGACTAATAATTGTAGGCCAACCACTATTCGTATTCGATAACCTATCAAGGTGGCTATACCGAGTAAACCATCCAGTGCTGAAGCAGAATAAAGCAGGATCGGGGCCCAGATGCCGCTGATACCAGCGGCGGCCAATAATTGATAGCTCTCTTCAACGGGATAGAGAAAAGCGGAAACGATTCCGGTAAATAACCACAGGAAACCAATACTTAAACGTAATAAAGGGCGTAAGAAAAAGAGTTGAGCTTGTTCCAGATCGGCCATGCTGGCCGGACTGTTTTGTAAACTGGCCTCAACAGGGCGCGGTTTGATACCCGTTACGGCCGTTAAAGGCGCGGGATCGCCACAATTGCCGCGCTGTAGCATCGCCAAGCTTTCTGAAGTTAAGGGCCCGATGCCTAGCCAATCGTTTATCTTAGCGAATAATCGCATAAAAAGTATTGGAATAGGCCAAGTGGCCGTCGGCCTCAAGCCTAACCACGTTCTGATATCGATAAGCCATTGTGAAAAAGTCACGGCCTCTGCGCCCACTAATGCTAAACGTTGGCTATTACGAGGCCACTGGTGTAACAGGGCCAGTACACACGCTTTCACATCCTCAATCGCAATCGGTTGCAACCGTTGCTCACCTTGCCCTATCAACGGTATCCAAGGCAAGGCCGCTAAGGCTGAAAATAAAATCGTACTGCCGCCCCCTCGCCCA